>DJRC01000050.1:13913-23068 GCA_002437735.1 Oscillospiraceae bacterium UBA6370
TCCAGCACCTCGCCCACGATCTCGGGGTCGAGGGCGCTCGTCGGCTCGTCGAAGAGCATGATCTCGGGCTCCATGCACAGCGCCCGCGCGATGGCGACGCGCTGCTTCTGCCCGCCGGAGAGACGGCGGGAGTCGGCGTGGATGAAATCCTCCAGTCCCACGGCCTTGAGGTGGCGGATGGCCGTCTCCTCGGCCTGCGCCCTGGGGATGTGCCGCACCGTCATGGGCGCGAGCGTGCAGTTGTCCAGCACGGACTTGTTGTTGAAAAGGTTGAAGCCCTGAAACACCATGCCGATCTTCTGCCGCAGGGCGTTGAGGTCGACCTTGAGGTTCATGAGATCCTGCCCGTCAAACCAAATGTGGCCGGAATCGGCCTCCTCCAGCAGATTGATGCAGCGCAGCAGCGTGGACTTGCCGGAGCCGGACGCGCCGATGATGCACACGACCTCGCCGCGGTTGACCTCCAAGTCGATGCCCTTGAGCACATGGAGATCGCCGAAGGACTTTTCGAGCTGTTCGATTTTGATGATGGGATCGTTCGTCATAGCGCCCTCCTGTCAGTTCGAGCTGGGGAGTCCCAGATCGATGGTTTGATTGCCTTGACGCCGCTTCGTACCGTCCGGCGCGGTCATCCTTTCCGTGATGGCCTTGAGCAGGAGTGAGGAAAGATACGTCAGGAACAGGTAAACGATGGCGGCGATGAGGTAGCACTCGGTGCCCTTATAATAAATGCCGGCGACCGAGCGGGTCATGAACATCAGGTCGGATACGCCCAGCACGCACAGCACGGAGGAATCCTTGATGTTGATGATGAACTCATTGCCGATGGCAGGCAGCGAATTTTTGATGGCCTGCGGGAAAACGACCCTGTGCATGGCCTGCCAGTGCGTCATGCCGAGCGAACGCGCGGCCTCCATCTGTCCCGCGTCGACGGCGAGGATGCCGCCGCGCAGCACCTCGGCAAGATACGCGGTCGAGTTGAGCGAGATCGTGATAAGACCGGAGATGAAGAGCGACCAGACGCGGTTGATCTCCGTGACGCTCATGCCGGTGCGCTTGAAGAGATTGAAGATCGCGTAGTAGAAGATGAGGGACTGCACCATCATCGGTGTGCCGCGGATGACGAAGATGTAGAAGCGGGCGAATTTGTTCGCGACGATCTTGATGAGCTTCACAAAGTCGTTGCTGCGCTTGTCGGGCTCCTGAATGCGGAGAAAGACCATGAGAAGCGCCAGCACGAACGCGATCGCCGTGCCGGCCAGCGCGAGCTGAACGGTCGTCCACACGCCGGTGACGAAGAGCGAGCGCTGGTTGTAGGCCATGTAGACCATGGAGGAGAGCGTGCCGGTGGGGTTGCTCTCGGCATGAACGGCGGCGTAAACGACGTAGGCGAACTTGAGCACAAAGCGGTCAAGCGCAAGCAGCGAGGCAGCCGCAGTGTCCAGATAGGAGAGATAGCGGCTCAGCCGCACGAGGACCGGGCGCTTGAGGATCGTCTCGCCGTAGCTGTTCCAATGCGTCCATTTCACGAGCAGCGCCAGCATGCTGACGGTCAGGAAGAGATAGCAGACCGCGGCGAGCGCCGTGCCGGGCACGGAGCCGGCGGGCAGAAAGCTGTACGGACTGGGTGCGGAATACCACAGGCTTAGGCCGGCAAGGGCGATGACGCTGCCGCCCAGATAAACATAACGGTGGTCCCGTGCGATGAAGCTCTGACCGCGGGACGCGGGGGTTCCTCTCATGGTGCTTCCTCCTTATGCGGTGTGACGCCGCCGGTTACTTCGGCTGGTTGGCGACGGCGGTGTTCCACATCTCGGTGCGCGCGTCGCTGTCGATGGTGGCAAGGATCTCGTTGATCTGCGCGAGCAGCTCGGTGTCGGACTTGCGCAGGCCCACGCAGGAGCCCTTGGCCGGCAGCGTGAAGCCGTTGCCCTCGCTGAAGGTGATGAGACGGAAATCGGGATTTGAGGCGAGGTAGCCCGGGGCGCTCTCCTCGTTGATGACGATGGCGTCGCAGGTGCCCTGCTGCAGGCGGGAGATCATATCGGGCACGCTGCCGACAGGGCTGAGGTGGTCGACGCCCTCGATCTGGTCGATGACGTCGTCGAGCGCGGTGCCCTGCTGACCGAGCACGGCGGCGCCGGAGAAGTCTTGAATGGAGGCCGCGTTCTCATACTTGGAGCCGGCGAGCACCATCATGCTGTAGATCGTCTCCTTATATGGGTCGGAGAAGCTGATGGATTCGCGGCGCTCGGCGGTGTCCATCATGCCGGCGATGATGGCGTCGATCTGGCCCTGGTTGAGGGCGTCGATCAGGCCGTCCCAGCTGAGCTTGACGATGACCAGCTCCTTGCCGAGCTGATCGGCGAGGATGCGCGCGATCTGCACGTCGTAGCCCTCGGCGTAAGCGCCGGCAACGTTCTCCACGGGAACATTGGTGTCGGTCGCGGCGCTCTCCTGCCAGTTGCTCGGCGCGTAGGCACATTCCATGCCGACGCGGAACTGGCTGCTTTCGGCCGCGGGAGGATCGGTTTCCTCGGCGGGAGTGTCTGCGTCCTGCGCGGGGGACGTCGTGCCCGCGCCGCAGGCGGTGAGGGCGAGCAGCATAAGGGCTGCGAGCAGGGTGGCGATGGTTCTTCTGAGGTTCATGGTGTTGCTTCCTTTCTGAATGGAAATTGGCTCCGTGGGGGGCGGCCCTTCGTTGTCCGCGCCAACGAGTTCGGAAACAGAAAAAGCCGTAAATGCTCGTGTGGAGCATTTACGGCAAATAATCTGCAATACCGGCAAAACCGAAACCGGCCTGCCGACTCTTCGATAGCGCTCCACAAATTGTGACAGTCCGGCGGATCTTCTCCGACGAGCCAGCAGAAAACGGCACAGGAACCGTTCCCCACTTCGGCGGCTTCCCCTTTCCCTTTGTCCCGGATCTCTGCTCCGTGTGAACTCGGTACTCTTGTCGGCCGCGCCTCTATCTCGCTCAACTGAATTGAGCTTATTCAATTGTTGACGTGAAGATACTACGGCGGCGCGCAAATGTCAAGCCCCCGCGGAGCGGTTCTCAAATTCTTGACAATCTTGCGCCGAAAATCCTCGCCGGCTTGTAGAATTTTACTACTCGCGCGGTTATTTATGCGCGGCAAAAGCGCACGGAAAGGCGCGAGACGCCCGCTTAACGGAATATTTATGCTCTCTGCCGCTCTGCGCGTCCCTGCCGCGGCGCATGACCTCGCACACGAGCTCATATACTGGCTCCGGACGACAAGCCGGCAGCCTGAATATAGATGTCATTTCTGCATGACGGTGCAACAACGCAGAATGGTTTGACGAGAGGGCAAGAGGCGACGGTAACAATGCTCCCTCCATGTTTGACGGCTTGTTCTTCACTGTCTCTCATGGAGGGAGCATATCATTGGCAGATGGCCCCTTTATCGCGTGTCAAATTTTCTGTAAGCGTTCCGCACGGCAGACGTTATTGCGCGGATGTGTGCAAAATGCGGGCGACCCGGCGCAATCGGTCAAAGGCTCTTCACGAGCGTCAAGATGTTCGACCCATCCGCGTATTCATAGGTTACCTCGTCCATGAGCTTTTTCACCATAAAGATGCCGAGACCGCCGACCTCCCGCTCCTCCGCCGACTGCGTTGTATCCGGGTCGGGCTTTTCAGTGGGGTCATAGGGCCGTCCGTTGTCGGAAAAGCGAAGCGTCGCCTTGCCATCCTTCAGCGAACAGCCTAGCACGACGCCGGTCGCGCCGCTGTAGCGGGCGATGTTGGAGAAGATCTCGTCCACCGCCACATTGACTTGAGCGATTACCTTCATGGAGGCGCCTGCCTCGGTGAGGATGCCCTCAAAAAAGTCAGTGGCCTGCGGCAGCTGCTCCAGCGCCGGCGCAAGGCTGATCTTTTTCATGTCCGATGCCTTCATCTCGATGCAGAGCATGGTGATGTCGTCGAATTGGTTCGCACCGCCCGCGAACTCGTCCACATCGCGGTGCAGGGACTCCAGCAGCTGGCGGCACGAGCCGCCCTCGGCGGCGTTCAGCGCACGGAGCATCCGGTCGGTCCCGTAAAGCGTGTTGGAGGCATTCGTGGCCTCCGGCACGCCGTCCGTGTAGACCACCAGGCGGTCTCCCGCGTTCAGCTCCAGCTCGTATTCGCGGTATCGGGCGCCCTCCATGCCGGCCAGCACGAAGCCGTGCTTATCCTTGAACAGCTCGAAGGAGCCGCCACGGCGCATGATGGCCGGATATTCGTGGCCCGCGTTGGCGCATTTCATTTTTCCCGTGGAGATCTCAAGGATGCCCAGCCAGACGGTGACGAACATCTCCGCGTCGTTGTTTTCGCAGAGCTGATCGTTCACCTTTTCCAGCACGGCCTTCGGGGACAGACCGCTCTGCGCGGCGGATTTCAGCAGCGTTTTGGAGATCATCATAAACAACGCCGCAGGGACGCCCTTGCCGGACACGTCCGCCATGACCAGCGCCAGATGGTCATCGTCCACCAGAAAGAAGTCGTAGAAGTCACCTCCGACCTCCTTCGCCGGCGTCATGGAGGCGTAAATGTCGAACTCGTGACGCTCGGGGAAGGCGGGGAAGATGCAGGGCAGCATGGACGCCTGGATGTGGCGCGCCACATCCAGCTCCGCGCCGATGCGCTCCTTTTCCGCGGTGACGCGGCTGAGGTTTTGGATGTACTCGTTCAGCTCCGATACCATGTACTGGAAGGAATGAGCGAGCTCCTCCAGCTCGTCGCCGGTGTTGACCTCCACCCGAAAGTCGGACAAGGCCGCCATCTTGCTCTCCACCAGCCTGATGGCGGCATGGTGCAGAGTCCTTAGCGGACGGATCAGAATGCGCCGCACATAGTAGTAGTACGCGAAAATGGAAAGCAGCAGAACGGCCAGCACCACGCACAGCGTCAGGCCGAGGAACTGCCAGATCTGCTGGTCGATCATGTCCATCGAGATGTCCACGCTGGCCAGCGCCACCGGCGTGCCGGCTCCGTTGAGAATGGCGACGTAGGCCGACGCCAGATAGCCGTACTCCTCGTTGTTGGTGATAAGGATGGTCTGCTCCGCGTCGACGGCGAAGGCGCCGTGCATCAGCTCGTTGCCGCCGCCGTAGTAGGCGTCGGTGTCGCCGAGGTCGCAGACGCCGTCCTCGCCTGGAACGCCCGCGTCCCAGATGTAGTACATGACCTCATCCTCCGGCACGACCACATAGAAGTATTTCAGCCCCATCTTCTCCCTGACGTCCTGCAGGTAGCGGTGAATCTCCTCGTAATAGGCGTCCTTCTCACCGGTCCGGTAGTAATGCTCCACGCGGTCTCCGTCGATGAGGTCCGCCGCCACGGAGGCCTGACCGAACGCGAGAGAGGAGTATTGCTCCTCCATCCGCGCCCGGTATAGCTGGGCGATCGAGGGGGCTAGGATCGCCGCAAGGACGGCGGCCATCGCCACCAGTCCCAGCAGCAGCTTGGGCTGTAACCGTATGCTCCTTGCTCGTTTCATGTCCGCACCTCCATCGGATGGATATGAAGCCGCAAATGGCCGTCCCTTACGCGGTAGAGCACCCGCGTGGGCGACAGCTTCTGCACCCCGCAGGGCAGAGGGGCCGTGCCGGTCCCTATCGCGGTCACATAGAACCACGCGCCGTCCAGCTCCACCTGGGTCATGGAATTGTATTTTTGGAAGATCGTCAGAGCCTCCGCCCGGCTCATTTCGGGATGCAGCGTTAGCAGCTCGGACGCGGGACGCTTCCAGTAGGGCTGCTTCTCCGCCTGCGGCCGGCCGGCGGCCCAACGGTCGTCAAGGCGCCCGATGAGGTCCTCGACCGTCTCGCGCGCCCATGCCGCGCTTTGCAGATAGACGTCGATGCTGTCCGTGTCCGCGGTTATGTCAATGGTATGCTGCGCCAGAACGTCGCCGCCGTCCAATCGCTGCGCCACCTTGTGCATCGTCACGCCGGTGCATGACAGCTCCCGCTCCATGGCTCCCTCGATGGGGTAATAGCTGCGTCCCTGCGGGAGCAGCGAGCTGTGGGTGTTGATGCCGCGGAACGCGGGGAGGTTCTCCGGCAGCGCCAAGATGCGGTCATACTCCGCGATGAAGAACAGCTCGCAGCCGTCCTCCGTGAAGTATCGCCGGATCTCCTCCGGCGAGATGGCCTCGTAGTGAACAGGGATGCCGAGCTCCCCCGCACGTTTTACGATGGCGTATTCCGTGAAATAATCCTCGTCGTTGTGATAGGTATACAGCGCCAGCACCTGATGCTGTTCCACAAAGTATTCAAAGCAAGACAGGAACACATCGCTGCCGAAATAAACGACCTTCATCGGTTTTCCCTCTCCGTCCTCAAATCTTGATGATCAGTGTGTTGAAACCCTGATAGCGCCGGTAGAAAAATTCCTTCGCCCGCTTTTTGATGACCAGTACGCCCATGCTGTCCATGTCGAAGTCGCCGTTCAGACTGGCGCGGCCGGTATCCATCGCAAAGGGATTGAAGGTCGTGGCGTCGTCCCGCAGGTGCAGCTCCAGCACGCCGCTCTCGTCCATGATGGCCGTCAGCTGGAGGTAGCCGTCCGTCCGCCCCTGAAAGCCGTGCTTCAAGATGGCCATGCCGAGCTCCTCCACGGTCATGGTCGAAAGCATCTGCTGCTTCATGTCCGCGCCCCAAGTTTCGCAGAAAGCCTCCAGCTCACGGCACACGTCCATCACATCCTCCGCGTTGCTGAGGATTGTCCGCTGGAAGATGCGCTCCTCCGGCAGCTCCGCTTTCTTATAGCGGCCGCCGAGGCCCAGCAGCAGGAATACCGCCAGCGAGCCGGCCTCCGTCAGCAGGAACAGCAGCCAGAAGCGCTGCAACCCCAAGGCATAGCACACGAACGTCAGCGGGATGAGCAGCACCGCCCCGCGCAGCGTCTCCAGCAGGAACGATGGCTTCTCGTTCTCGCAGGCTTGATAGTAATTGCACAGCAGGATATTGATGCCGGCGAACAGTGCCCCAGCGCCGTAGAGCCGCAGCGCGGTACACGCCAGCGCCTCCGACGCCGATCCGGCGATGCCGAACAGCAGGCACATTCCCGCGGGCCACAGCTCCACAAGGGCGATCAGTGCGCCGCCCACCGTCAGTCCTGCCGTGAAGCCAAGGCGCACCGTGTTCCGCATTCCCTGACGGTTGTGCTCGCCTTGATAGGTGGAGAGGATGGGCTGCATGGCGCGCCCCGTCCCCTCGAACAGGTACAGGATCAGGTAGGAGGTATTCTGAATGACATCGAATACCGCCACCGCCGTTTCGCCGCCCAGACGGATCAGCAGATTGTTGCACACGAGGAAGAAGATCATCTGGTACAGGTACTGCACCGAGGTGGCCATGCCCGCCTTCAGCGCGGAAAGGGCGGGGACGAGCCAGCGGCCGCGCGGCAGCGCGAAGCGCAGCGTGTGCTTCTGACCGAAGAAGCCCGGCAGATAGATGGCGATGGTGATGATCTGTCCCAGCGCGGTGGACAGCGCCGCGCCCCGCGTGCCCATGTCCAGCGCCAGCACCAGCGTGATGTTCAGCGCGATGTCACAGAGGTTGCCGATGACCGAGCCGGCGCCGGCGCGGCGCTGACTCCCGTCGTTGCGCAGATAGTAGTTGAACACGTTGGACAGGTAGAACAGCGGCGTGGCCGCGACGAGGATCTGCAGATAGTCCCTTGTGGCGGCATACAGCGCGCCGTCCGTGCTCCGCGTGCCCAGCAGTGCCAGTAGCGGGTCCATGAATACGCTGCCCAGCACGGCGGTCGTGACGCTGAAGAGCAGCGCAAGCGCGAGCACGCCGTGAAAGCTGTCCGCGGCCTCCTGCGTTTTGCCCTGACTCAGCAGGCGGGAGTAGCGAACGGAGCCGCCCAGCCCGAGGCCATGGGCAAACATGCAGTCGATCATGTAGACCGGCAGGATCAGACCGATGGCGGCAAGTCCCACGGCACCCAGCCGCTGCCCCACCACCACAGCGTCCGCCATGTCGCTCAGCGCCCAGCCGAGCGACGAGAGCATGGCCGGGCCCCACAGTCCACGGAACATCCGAGCGGTAAAGCGGTCCGTCGTCCGATGTGCGGCGGGGCTCATCGTCCGCATGGAGTTACTCAATGGTCAGAATGTCGGAGAAGCCGGTCACCTCAAAGATCTCCATCACCGACTCGCTCACATGGGTGAGCACCATTTTGCCCTGACGGTTCATCAGCTTCTGCGCGGACAGCAGCACGCGCAGTCCCGCCGAGGAGATGTATTCGACCTGCCCAAAGTCCAGACACAGCTCGGTGATGCCGCCAAGGTCGGCCTTCAGCTCCGTTTCCAGCTGGGGGGCGGTGGTGGTGTCGATGCGGCCCTCGATGGCCAATGACAGTGCGGAATCCTTCTTTTCTTTTCTGATCTCCATGCTTTTCTCCTCCGAAAATGATCAAATTTTCAGAATGCGGCAGCGGGCTGCATTCTTCCTTTTCTATGATAGCTGTGTCCAGTGTAACACAAGCGCGGCATTTTCTCAACGAAAAAAGTAAATTCTGCCGAAAATTGGCGCGCGGCTTCGTCCGGTATGAAAAACAAAAACACCGCATACCCTCTACCAAAACAAAATGGGGAGGATATGCGGATGTTTTTGCAGTTTGCCATGAGGAAAAAGTGTGGGAAACGGGAGGCGGTGAAGCCTCGCTTTCTTGTCCTGCGGCGCAGGACGCTGACCGTCGGTGCGGCGCTGCTGGCGGCGCTCGCCATCTTCGGCGCGGTGAACGCGCCCGCCGCTGTGCGGGCCTCGGTCGCGACGCGCCAACTGCCCATCTACTGCGTCGAGCGCGACCAGAAGGTGTGCAGCATCTCGTTCGACGCCGCCTGGGGGGCGGACAATACACAGAAGATCCTCGATGTGCTTGCGGACTACGGCGTGAAATGCACCTTCTTCGTCGTCGGCAACTGGGCGGACCAGTACCCCGAGCAGGCCAAGGCCATCGTCGAGAGCGGCAACGAGCTGATGAACCATTCCAACGCGCACGACCACTACAATTCCCTGACTGCCAACCAGATCATTGCGGACGTGAACACCTGCAACGATAAGATCGAGGCGCTCACCGGCGTCCGCCCGACGCTCATCCGGTGTCCGTTCGGCGAGTACGACGACCATGT
>DJRC01000050.1:23147-25875 GCA_002437735.1 Oscillospiraceae bacterium UBA6370
TGGGATGTGGAGCGATACCATATGGCTTAAACTCTTATAGCACAGAGATTTAAAGAGATAAATCAAGTGTGGAGTAAAGAAGTGCTGCTGCGTCGAGAGTCGAAGCAACCGTATCGGAAGTCTCGACCATTTCGCAAGCGCCGCCGCAAGTCGCCTTGACATTGATGTGTAAAGTCACTTCGCCATTGACTGAATTTTCATCGAAGTCGTAGGGAACCTGCGATGTGGAATACAAGGCGGCCAACATTGCGTGAGACGGAAAAATGTCCGTTTCGGCGACATCGTAGCTGAGATTGTCGGAATAAGCAGCCAAATTTGTGCCATTACAAAAAGTAGAAATTGTGTGAAATAAATGGATAAGTTGAATAAGGGCTGTAAAGGGAGAAAACCAAAGTTTTCTCCCTTTACTTTTCTTATCTTAACAGTGTTGGGGCACAGTCCGGATCGCTTTTCGGGTGATTTTCCTTGGAGAACTTATTCTTTGCGAAGGATTTTGGATTGTTCTGCTTGGTGTTTGCCATGACAGGCGTGGTATCCAGCTCGATGAAGGATGCATCCACCGCACCCAGCTCATACAGCTGCCGTGCCAGGTCATCTATGCCTTTTCGCGGGTCTGTGCAGCCGCAGGCAATATAGACTTTATCTGCATCGGTGAAATCGTTCAGCATAGGCGCAGAAGCTCCACCGGCATTTTCAGATGTTCGGCATCGCATCCGGAACAAATGTCCAGACTGGCATCCCCAATATGCAGGGTATCGGAACGTTTCACGAAACGTTCCGATACTATTGCTCCGTGTGTGTCCAGCCGCCCTCAGCCTATCATCTGTTTACTTGCTGTACACCCGGTAAAGGAACATCACGATCTGCGCGCGGGTATATTTTTCATTGGGCGCAAAGCGCCTCTCCCTCACGCCGTTGGTCACGCCCGCGCCGACCGCCCAGCGGACGGCCTCGGCGTACGACGCGCTCTTCGCTGCATCGGGAAACGCCGCAGTGTAGGTCGCGAGCGTCCGCTGCGGGTTGAACGCACGTCAGCCATCCACGACTTGCGCCGTATCCAGCAATGCTGCGCGGACCTCATCCGCTGCCCGCTCTGGGTACAGCGCCCACAGCTGCGCCGCCGTGCCGCTCACGACCGCTGCGGCGAAGCTCGTCCTCTGTGCCGCGCCCCTTCCACCGGGTAGACGGCAGGTAGCCATTTCGCGGTCCGGCTTATGGCTGCGCGGCGCAGGAGGGCAAGCGGTCTATGCTCCGCAACTTGATAAAGAAACGCAAGGGAGGAGGCAGCAATCTGCTGCCTCCTCCCTTGTCAGAGTGTGCTGTTTACGGGTTGAATACCTTCCGCCGCGAAAAGTCTCATGAAATCTTTTCCACGATGATGCCGGAAACGGTGGTATCCGGCTGATTGCCGATAAGATCGCCCTGTGCGGTGGGAATTAGGTCAACCCTAAGCTGAAGATTGATCTCCGGACAGCTGGGTTGTATATCAATTGCCGCACCACTGCTATAGCCAATGATGCCGCCCACATAACCGGTATCGCTGCCCGTTGTGTCGATCAAGACCTTGAGCTGCGTGAGGGCATTGGCTTTCCAGAAGGTAACATTTTTGCTACTGCTACTGTAGCCCACGATGCCTCCGATGCCGTTCTGCTCTTTGCTGGCATTGTTCGTCGTATAGATCCGAACGTAGAGCATCTCGGATTCTCCGCTGCCATCCGGGTTGTAAAGTACGATACTACCGCTGCCTTTGCTGATGCCGACAATACCGCCCACGCAGGCTGTTCCGCTTGTCTGAAGATACAGGAAAAATTTGCTGTCTCCTGCTCTGCAGCCTTTGATGGTACCGTTGCTCCAGCCAACGACGCCGCCGACAGCAGTCCCGTTTTTCACATGCACCACCGTCGTGCCGCTATTTCTCACCACGGAGCAGGATTCAATACGCCCGTAGGAAAGCACCGCGGCAACCGCGCCCCAGTAGTCAACGTTCTCAACCGTGATCGACTGGCCGATGACCACCTTCAGATCCTTCACGGTTCCGCGTACGCGGCCAAAGACCGGCTGCGAACCATTCAGCGTGATGGTATGACCGTTTCCGTTAAATGTGCCGTAGAATGCCTTCGCCTGTTCATCCAAGGAGATCTCACCGATGGCCATCCAGTCCCCGCTGAGGGAGATGTCATTCATCAAAATGTACGTTTTTCCCTGCTGGTCCAGACCGCTGTTCACCTTTTTGGCAAGCTCTGCAAGATCTTCCTTGCTGTGGATCTGGATGCCCTCAATCCAGTTGGCATAGAGGGCCACGCTGGTCGCGCTGCCATAGAAGAAACTGTTGAAGCTCTCTGTCGTGATCGCCGTCCACAGAGTGGCTTGGCCGATCCCTCTGCTCCAGCCGATGAATTCGCAATCCGTCTTTTCTGCCGCAGGCAGGGTGATCGTACCGCCCACTTCTACAAGCTCCGGATAGGTGAATGTCAGCTTGCCGTCTGTCAAGCTTCCGTCGGACAGTGTTCCGCCGGTGCCGGGGTTGAAGCTGATCGTGTAGGTGATCGGCGTCCAAATCGCCTTGATCTCCACGTCGCTGTCGCCGACCGTAAAGCCGAAAGGATTTGCCCCCTTCAAATACGTCTCGGTGACACCCGTTTTGGTGTATGTGACCGTCCAGCCGGCGAAGGTGTAGTAGTCCCTGGTCGGGTAAATTGTGATCGAGTCGCCCTCATACATGAGCCGA
>DJRC01000071.1 GCA_002437735.1 Oscillospiraceae bacterium UBA6370
CTGAAGAACGAGCCGCACCTCGGCTATTCCACGACGCACTAAGTTAGGAGGGGTATTGAAATGTCTGATTATACGAAGTATACCAAGCAGGAGATGCAGGCTTACGCCATCGCCAAGAGCATCAAGGAAAACCAGATCGTCATCGTCGGCACCGGCCTGCCGCTCATCGGTGCCTCCCTCGCCAAGCGCGCGATCTGCCCGAGCTGCCACCCCATCGTCGAGTCCGGTCTGATGGACTGCGACCCCGTTGAGGTCCCCCGCTCCGTCGGCGACAACCGCTTCATGGCGCACTGCGCCGTGCAGTGGCCCAACATCCGCTTCGTCGGCTTTGAGGCCAACGAGTGGCTGCACGACGAGGATCGTCTCGTCGCCTTCATCGGCGGCGCGCAGATCGACCCCTACGGCAACGTGAACTCCACCTGCATTTTCGGCAAGGGCGATTATCTCCAGCCCACCACGCGCTTCACCGGCTCCGGCGGTGCGAACGGCATCGCCACCTACTGTAACACCATCATCATGATGCAGCACCAGAAGCGCCGCTTCATCGACCACGTCGACTACATCACCTCCTGCGGCTGGATGGATGGCCCCGGCGGCCGTGAGCGCGCGGGCCTGCCCGGCAACCGCGGTCCTCAGATGGTCGTCACCGACCTCGGCATCATGAAGTTCGACGACGAGACCAAGCGTATGTACTGCGCCTATATGTTCCCCGGCGTCACGCCCGAGATCATTCAGGAGAATACCGGCTTTGAGATCGACTGCTCCCGCGCGGAGACCTTCGAGGCGCCTCCCGCCGAGATCATCCGTCTCATCCGCGAGGAGATCGACCCCGGCCAGGCCTTCATCAAGGTCCCCAAGGAAAAGTAAGTCCGTTATCATTTAAATAAGAAGGAGAACAAAACATGAGCGAATATTCTATGCCCTCTTATTTCCAGACTATGCCCGTCATCGGCAAGGAAGTGGCCCACTTCAGCGAAGAGAACGCGGCGCAGATCCAGGAAGTAGAGCAGGAGATCCATGAGATCCGCGAGGCCGCGCTGGAAGCCGGCAAGAGCACCGAGGCTCTCAACGAATCCGGCCAGTGGACCGCGATGCAGCGCATCGAGGAGTTGGTGGACGAGGGGACCTGGTGCCCGCTCAACAGCCTCTACAACCCGCAGGACAACGATAACGGCAGCGTCGGTATCGTCAAGGGTCTCGGCCGCATCAACGGCAAGTGGGCCGTCATCATCGCCAGCGACAACAAGAAGCTCGCCGGCGCATGGGTCCCCGGCCAGGCGGACGCCCTGCTGCGCGGCAGCGACACGGCCAAGCGCCTGCGCATTCCTCTGGTCTACGTCCTCAACTGCTCCGGCGTGAAGCTCGACGAGCAGGAGAAGGTCTATCCCAACCGCCGCGGCGGCGGCACCCCGTTCTATCGCAACAGCGAGCTGAACCAGATGGGCATTCCCGTCATCGTCGGCATCTACGGCACCAACCCCGCCGGCGGCGGCTATCACTCCATCAGCCCCACCATCCTCATCGCGCATGAGGACGCCAACATGGCAGTCGGCGGCGCCGGCATCGTCGGCGGCATGAACCCCAAGGGCTACGTCGATAAGGAAGCGGCGGAAGCGCTCATTCAGGCCCAGAAGAACCTCAAGACCGATATCCCGGGCACCGTCTCCATCCACTACGATGAGACCGGCTTCTTCCGTGAGGTCTACTGCGACGAGGAAGGCGTGCTCGGCGGCATCCGCAAGTACATTGATATGCTGCCCGCCTACGATCCCGAGTTCTTCCGCGTGGACGATCCCAAGGAGCCTCTGTTCGACGCGAACGACCTGTACTCCATCGTGCCCTTCAACCAGAAGCGCAGCTACGATATGTACGACGTCATGGCCCGCCTGCTCGATGGCTCCGAGTTCATGGAGTTCAAGCACGGCTATGGCCCCGAGATGATCACCGGCCTTGCCAAGATCGACGGACTGCTCGTCGGCGTCGTCGCCAACGCGCAGGGCATGCTGATGAATTACCCCGAGTACAAGATGGCGACCTACGGCTCTGCGATGGGCGTCGGCGGCAAGCTGTACCGTCAGGGCCTCATCAAGATGAACGAGTTCGTCACCCTCTGCGCCCGTGACCGCATCCCGATGCTGTGGATCCAGGATACCACCGGTATCGACGTCGGCAACGACGCCGAGCGCGCGGAGCTCCTCGGTCTCGGCCAGAGCCTCATTTATTCCATCCAGTCCAGCGACCTGCCCATGATGGAGATCACCCTCCGCAAGGGCACCGCCGCGGCGCACTACGTCCTCGGCGGCCCGCAGGGCAACGACACCAACGCCTTCTCCATCGGCACCGCCACCACCGAAATCTACGTCATGCACGGTGAGACCGCCGCGGCCGCGATGTACGCCCGCCGTCTGGTCAAGGACGAGAAGGCCGGCAAGGACCTGCAGCCCACCATCGACAAGATGAACGAGCTGATCCAGGATTACGCCAAGAAGTCCAGCCCGAAGTTCTGCGCCAAGGCCGGCTTGACGGACGAGATCGTCGACATGAACGATATGCGTCCCTATATTCAGGCCTTCGCGAACGCCTGCTATCAGAATCCCGAGAGCATCTGCCCGTTCCATCAGATGCTGCTCCCGCGCGTGATCCGCGATTACGACAACCTGAACCAGAAGGCGTAAGATTTTTGAAGCAATTGATCCCCGCGCGGCTCTCGCCGCGCGGGGAGGTATGGAGTTTTAAGCGATTATGAGCATTTACACCATGGGCATCGACGTGGGCTCCACCGCGTCGAAATGTGTGATCATGAAGGACGGCCAGGAGATCGTCGCCAAGTCCCTCGTCCCCGTCGGCACCGGCACGTCCGGCCCCGCCCGCGCCATCGCGGAGGTGCTGGATAACGCCAAAATGACGCGCGAGCAGATGGATTTCGTCCTCGCCACCGGCTACGGACGCAATTCGCTCGACGGCCTTGCCGATCTGCAGATGAGCGAGCTGAGCTGTCACGCCAAGGGCGCGACCTATCTCTTCCCCGATGTACACACGGTCGTGGACATCGGCGGGCAGGACGTGAAGGTCATCGAGATCGAGAACGGCATGATGAAGAATTTCGTCATGAACGACAAGTGCGCCGCCGGTACGGGGCGCTTCCTCGACGTCATGGCCCGCGTGCTGGAGGTTAGGGTCGAGGATCTCGGCGACCTCGGCGACAGGTCCACCAAGGAGATCGGCATCAGCTCGACCTGTACGGTCTTTGCCGAGAGCGAGGTCATCTCGCAGCTCGCCGCCGGGACCGACAAGTGCGACATCATCGCCGGCATCCACCGCTCGGTGGCGGGGCGCGTGAGCGGCCTGTGCAACCGTGTGGGCGTGCGTGACCGCGTGGTGATGACCGGCGGCGTGGCGCAGAACCACGGCATCGTCAAGGCGCTGGAAAACCAGCTCGGGCACGAGATCTCCACCTCTCCGCTCACGCAGTACAACGGCGCCCTCGGCGCAGCGCTCTTCGCCTATCAGAAAGCACTCAAAAAGCAGCCTTGAGCTGCACCATTCTTTACAAGAATAATTTAGGAGGAATCAAAAATGGCTAAACAGGTCAGTCCCGGCGTCCTCGCGCTGCGCAAGGTCGTCGACGACGTGTACGCCGACGCCCGCGAGGCAAAGAAGCAGGGCAAGCTCGTCGGCTGGTCCAGCTCCAAGTTCCCCTGTGAGCTGGCTGAGGCCTTTGACCTCAACGTGATGTATCCCGAGAATCAGGCCGCCGGCATTGCCGCCCAGCGCGACGGCGAGATCATGTGCCAGGCCGCCGAGGACCTCGGCTTCGACAACGATATCTGCGGCTACGCCCGCATCTCCCTTGCTTACGCCGCCGGCAAGCGCGCCAGCCGTAAGTTCGACCCCGAGACGCTCGAGTTCATCATCGACCCCAAGAGCGGCAAGCCCCTCAAGGACGAAAACGGCAACGTTGTCATCGACCCCGAGACCGGCAAGCCCAAGAAGGACCCCAAGACTCAGGTGCCCTACACCGTTCTGGACGATATCCATGAGATCGAGGCGCTGCCCGAGACCACCGAGAAGGAGATCGCCTACAAGAACTTCCGCCGCGAGGCCATCAAGCCCTACAAGCAGATGCGCATCCCGCAGCCCGACTTCGTGCTGTGCTGCAACAACATCTGCAACTGCATGACCAAGTGGTACGAGAACATCGCCCGTATGTGCAACATTCCGCTCATCATGGTCGATATCCCCTACAACAACACCGTCGAGGTCAGCGACTCCGCCGTGAAGTACGTCCGCGCCCAGTTCGACAACGCCATCCATCAGCTCGAGGAGCTGACCGGCAAGAAGTTCGACGAGGCCAAGTTCGAGGCGGCCTGCAAGCACGCGAACCGCACCGCGCAAAACTGGCTGAAGGTCTGCGACTACCTGCAGTATAAGCCCGCCCCGATGAGCGGCTTTGACCTGTTCAACCACATGGCCGACGTCGTCACCGCCCGCGGCAAGGAGGCCGCCGCCGACGCGTTCGATCTGCTCGCGCAGGATCTGGAGCAGAACATCAAGGAAGGCACCTCCACGCTGCCCTTCCCCGAGAAGTACCGCGTCATGTTCGAGGGCATCCCCTGCTGGCCGAAGCTCCCGAACCTGTTCAAGCCCCTCAAGGAGAACGGCGTGAACGTCACCGCCGTCGTGTACGCGCCCGCTTTCGGCTTCGTCTACAACAACATGGACGAGATGGCCCGCGCCTACTACAAGGCGCCCAACTCCGTCTGCATCGAGCAGGGCGTTGCGTGGCGTGAGGGCATCTGCCGCGACAACAAGGTCGACGGCGTGCTCGTCCACTACAACCGCTCCTGCAAGCCGTGGTCCGGCTATATGGCCGAGATGCAGCGCCGCTTCACCAAGGACCTCGGTGTGCCGTGCGCCGGCTTCGACGGCGACCAGGCCGACCCGCGCAACTTCAACGAAGCGCAGTACGCCACCCGCGTGCAGGGCCTTGTCGAAGCCATGGAAGCCAACAAGAAAGACTAAGGAGGGCGTGAAAAAATGAGTATCGAAGCTATCGTGAAGGAATTTTCCGCCGTCGCCGCGAACCCCAAGGGCCAGCTCAAGGCCTATAAGGACGCCGGCAAGAAATGCATCGGTGTGATGCCCTACTACGCCCCCGAGGAGCTGGTCTACGCCGCCGGCATGATGCCGTTCGGTATGTGGGGCAGCAACAACAAGACCATCCAGCGCGCCAAGGAATACTGCGCGACCTTCTACTGCACCATCGCCCAGCTCGACCTCGAGATGCTGCTCGACGGCACGATGGACCTGCTCGACGGCGTCATCACCCCGACCATCTGTGATACGCTGCGTCCCATGAGCCAGAACATCCGCGTCGCCATGAGCGAGAAGCTGCCCTGCATCTTCCTCGCCCATCCCCAGAACCGCTTCGCCGATTGGGGCAAGCAGTTCTGCATGGATCAGTACAACGACGTCAAGGCCGGTCTCGAGAAGATTGCCGGCCACGAGATCAAGAGCGAGGACATCGCCGCGGCCATTAAGGTCTACAACAAGTCCCGCGCCGCCCGCCGCGAGTTCGTCAAGCTCGCCAGCGACCACTGCGACGTCATCGACCCCATCATGCGCTCCGCCGTCCTCAAGGCCGCGTGGTTCATGGATAAGGCCGAGTACACTGAGAAGCTCAACGCCCTCAACGCCGAGCTCAAGGCGCTGCCTGCGGCGAAGTGGAACGGCGTGAAGGTCGTCACCTCCGGCATCATCTGCGACAACCCCGTCCTGCTCAAGGTCTTCAAGGACAACAACGTTGCCATCGCCGCCGACGACGTCGCGCACGAGTCCCGTGCGTTCCGTACCGACGCGAGCGAGGAGGGCGATCCCATGATGGCCCTCGTCGAGCAGTTCACCAACACCGACTACGACGTGCTGCTCTACGATCCGCAGTCCAACAAGAACCGCCGCGGCGAGTTCGTGGCGAGCCTCGTCAAGGAGTCCGGCGCGCAGGGTCTGGTGCTCTTCATGCAGCAGTTCTGCGACCCCGAGGAGATGGAATTCCCGTACCTCAAGAAGGCGCTCGACGCCGCCGGCATCCCCTTCATCAAGCTGGGCGTGGACCAGCAGATGCGCGACTTCGGTCAGGCCGCGACCGCCATTCAGGCGTTCGCCGACGTTCTGTCCATTCAGTAAAGTATCCCGACGGCGGCGGGGAGAGAGGGAGAAGCTCTCCCCGCGCCGCGCCGGCTGTTCAGACGGCGTAAAAATTGCAGGACCGCTGTTGCAAAGTTCAACGGCGATTTGCTATAATCCACTCTAACGAAAGGGATAAGGAGAATCTATGTACAGCCCGCTTTTCGTCACCCTGATGGGCATCGGCACGGTGTTCTTCGGTCTGATCTGCATCATCGTCCTCACGACGATCATGGGATCGGTCCTCAAGAGCAATGCCAAACCCGCCGCCCCCGCGCCTGCTGCGGCTCCCAAGGCTGCGGCTCCCGCCGCTCCTGCGGTCAACACCGCCAAGGAGCAGGAGATCCTTGCCGCCGTTATCGCGGCGGTCACCGAGGACCTCGGCCCCAGCGCTTCCCGTATGCAGATCACCAGCATCAACAAAATTTGATTATTTTAGGAGAGAAAACATCATGACTAAGCAGTACACTGTCACCGTTAACGGCACCGCCTACGAAGTTACCGTCGAGTCCGTCTCCGGCGGCCGCATGGCTTCCGCCCCCGTCGCCCGCACCGCTTCCGCCCCCGTGGCCCGCGCTGCCGCTCCCGTCGCCGCTCCCGCTCCTGCCGCTGCTCCCGCTGCCGCTCCCAAGGCCGCTCCCGCTGCTGCCGGCTCCGGTGAGACCGTTTCCAGCCCGATGCCCGGCACCATCCTCGACGTGAAGGTCGCGGCCGGTCAGGCGGTCAAGTCCGGCGACATCCTCTTCATCCTCGAGGCCATGAAGATGGAGAACGAGATCTTTGCCCCCTGCGACGGCACTGTTTCCTCCGTCGCGGTTTCCAAGGGCGCTGCCGTCAACCCCGGCGACGTTCTGTGCGTCATCGGCTGAGACATTTCCGCGCACCCCTGAAATAAACTGTGAAAGGAAACCAGAAATAAATGCCTGCTATTATCAATTTCCTGCAGCAGACCGGCTTCTATATGTTTGGCCAGGACGGTAACTGGAAATGCCTCATCATGATCGCCATTTCCTTTATCCTGATGTATCTGGCCATCGTGAAGGGCTTTGAGCCGCTGCTGCTCCTGCCCATTTCCTTCGGTATGCTGTGTACCAACCTGCCCGGTGCGGATATGTTCCACGAGATCCTGTTTGCCGGCGGCCACGTCCATTGGGACCTCTTCGGCGGTACGCCCATCACGGCCTCCTTCCTTGCGGAGATGAGCGAGTCCGGCGTTTCGGACGCCGTGCTTGCCCCATACTTCCAGCAGCTGCTCGCCAGCGCGCAGGAGGCCTTCGGAGCGGATACGATCCAGCAGGTCGCCAATGAGGTCATGGCTGCTGCCGGCGGTACCATCAGCGAGTTTACCGCGCAGGCACAGGCGGTCGCGCAGGCCGAACAGGCTGCCGCGGTGTACGGTCTGGAGCTTGCCGGCCCGACGGTCAACCTCGGTCTGCTCGACGTCCTCTACCTCGG
>DJRC01000007.1 GCA_002437735.1 Oscillospiraceae bacterium UBA6370
TGCTTTATCTCCCGACCGACGATACCTGCTGGATCAACGGCGGGCAGCACCCGTCCACAACGCAGGTGGTGGTATGGGACGCTACCAACAATGGGGCGCGCTCGGCGGCGGTGAGCGACGTCACGGAGACTGGCTTCAAGGTGACGACCGGCGCGTTCACGGAGCTGTTTATCCTCGTGCCGTATTACCTTGAGGCGGGGCAGACGCTGACGCTGACCTGTACACGCGGCGGAACCAACCGCGGCGGCTATGTGTGGTGCGACCGGCACGGAAAATTCGTCAGCCATGAGCTGATTGCCGATTCGGGCGCAGGCGCGAAAACGTGGACGTACACCGCGCCGACGGACGGCTGGCTGTATCTGGAGTTCGGCAAGTACAACGCGAACGATGCGCTCGTCATTTCCAATGCGAGCGTGAGCATTGCGTGAGGCGGCGGGATGGACAACACCTGTATTTTCTGCGGGGAGATCGTCCCCGAGGGACGGATGCTGTGCCCCAACTGCGAGGCCGAGCTTTGGCCGGGGCCGGGAAAATAACAAAAGCCGCCCGAAGGCGGCAAATTGACAAAGCGCGGCGCTTATGATATATTGAACGTGCCCCGAGAGGGGCGGGCGCTGTTGCACAAAAAGGCGGTTAGCCACTTCCTTGCAAAAGGAGGTGATGCCAATGGGAAACGGGCGATGGGCGAGAGCCTTTCGCTTCGCGGTGTGCTTCATCATGATCCTTGCGGTTATGATCTACATATCCCCAAAAGCGTGTTAGCCGCTCGGCTGGCCCCGAACGGCTAACGTAGTTTAGCGAGTTTTACGGGCTGACCGTCTTGCAGCAGCGCCCTTTTGCTATTGCCAATATATCATTCATAAGCCGCTTTGTCAAGAACGACAAGGCGGCTTTTTTGCTGCCGGAAAGAGAGGATAGAACGATGGAGAACAATACTTTAACGGCGATCAAGGCGTGGATCACGGCGGCGGTGGCGATGCTGACAGCCTTTTGGGGCTGGTTCGGCTGGCTGCTGATCGTGTGGATTGGGCTGATGCTGGCGGATTGGCTGGTGGGCTCTGCCGCGGCGGCGCACCGTGGGGAGTGGAGCAGCGCGAAGCTGCGCGAGGGCGCATGGCACAAGGGCGGCATGATCATAATGGTGTGCGTCGCCCTGATGGCAGATTGGCTCGTTGGGATGATGCTCGCTAATTTGCCGGGGGTGACCCTGCCGTTCAATTACACGGTGATGATCGGGCCGCTCGTGGTCGTGTGGTACATATTGGGCGAGCTGGGCAGTCTGGTCGAGCACGCGGTCAGCATGGGGGCGAAGCGCCCCGCGTGGCTGCTCAGACTGTTGAAAGCGGGCAAAAAGGCCGTAGACGCGGCGGGGGACAAGCTGCTCGGGAGCGACGAGGAGCCGGCAGAATGAAAGATGTGGTCGGCTCCACCTCGGAGGAGGTACGCATGATTAAAGCCATCCAGCGCTCCGTCGGGGCGCTGGACAACGGCTATGTGGGAAACCAGACCATGAGCGAGATCGCGGCGAGGCTGGGCGCGAACTGCTTTCCCTTGAACGTGGAGCTGTATGGTCAGCCCGCGATCCTCGCCCGCGACATTGACCCGCTCAATCTGAGCGGGCGGCTGCCGGAGAACAGCATCTCGGGGAGCTTTTCGTGGCAGGGCGCGCCGTGCAGCATCCTCGTGCGCGGCGGCAGGGTGGCGCGCGGCATGAGCTGCCATTGTCCGACACCGGAGAGCGTGCTCTATAAGACGCAGGACGGCAGGGTACACATGGCCCGCGTGTCCTCTGCGGACGCTCTGACGCCCTCGGGCGTCGTTTGGGCGGTCGGGGGCATGGGATTGCTCGGCAATTAAGACCCTGCCGCAGAGGGCTTTACAGGGGCGTACAGCGACGTGCTGCGCAGGACGAACCACACCGTGCTTGGCTATAAGGGCGGGATGCTCTACGGCGTGTACTGCAAGGCCATGACGGCGCAGCAGGTCAATGCCTTCGCGCGGGACAAGCTCAAGCTGGAATACGCCGTCATGCTCGACGGCGGGCACATCGCTGCCATCCACGCGGCGTGCAGCAGGATCAACACCAACCAGCGGCAGTATTACGCCGTGCGGTTCCTGTAAGGCGGTGGAGAAATGAAACGCGACGAGTTCATCAAGACTCTGACGGGCTGGGACGGGGCGGTGCGCGGCGATGCGGTGCATAAGCGGATCGTGGACGCCTACAACAGCTATCTTCCCCATCCACGCGGCTACAAGCTCACGTATACGGACGACTACTGCGCGGCGACGGTGAGCGCGGCCGCGATCCTCTGCGGCCTGACGGACGTGATCCCCGTTGAGTGCTCCTGCGGGGAGCAGATGCGGTGGTATCAGGCGCGCGGGCGGTGGATCGAGGACGATGCGCACGTTCCGCAGGTCGGTGAGCAGGTTTTCTACCATTGGGCCGACGGAGGAGACTATGCCGCGACGGACTGCACCGGCGCCCCGAACCACACGGGCATTGTGACGCGCGTGGCCGGGAACTGTGTCAACGTGTTCGAGGGGAACAAGGGCGGCAGGCACGAGTGCGGCTATCGGACGCTGGAGATCAACGGACAGTACATCCGCGGCTTCGGCATACCTGCATATCCCGCGGAAAAGTGCACGCTGGTACGCGGCGACAAGGACGCGGCGGTCGGAAAGCTGCAGGAATTCCTCAATGCCTGCGGGTACGAGCTGGACGTGGACGGTTCGTTCGGGCTGGCGACGCAGAAGGCGTGGGGGGAGTACGTGGCGGCGTGGATCACGGCGATCACGGGAAAGTGAGGAAAGGGCATGACAACGAGAGAAGCCATCAAGCAGGCGGACGCGCTGCGTCCCAACTGCATTGAAGCGGAAGTAAAGACCAATATCCTGCGCGAGCTGGAGAGCGAATACGCGGAGCTGATGGGCGTGACGCTGCCGGAGAACCTGTGGCCGGAGGATCAGATGCTCTTGATGCCTGCACCGCACGATAACAGCTATGTATGGTATCTGTGCGCGGGCATTGACCTGATGAACGCGGAAACGGACCTGTACGCCAACGATAAGGTTGTTGCCAACAACAAAGTGAACGAAGCAAAGGCGTGGTGGAGGCGGCATAACCGACCGCCGCACCGCGAGAATTGGAAGGTGTGATATGAGCTACCCCGATCTCCCCAACAATATCCGGAAGTACCAGAGCGAGGTCGTTGCCATCCGCGGACTGAACCTCTCGGACAACACACAGGACGGCGACCTTTGCGAGACGCATAACCTCTCGTGCCGCCGCTTTCCCTACTTTGCCACGCGCAGAGCACGCAGCAAGCTTGCGCCTTACGCCGATGTGACCGCTATCACGGCATGGGAAAAGCTTGTAGCCGTGCAGGGGACCGACCTGCTGTACGACGGGAACGTGGTCGGGCAGGTGGCGGAGGGCGAGAAGCAGTTCGCGGTGGTCAACACGAAGCTTATCATCTGGCCCGACAAGAAGTACCTCGACATCAAAACGCTGGAAGTGAAGAGCCTGACGGCGGAGGCAAAGGGCACCGGCGGGACATTCACGGGGAATACGTTCACGATTGATGCGGGAGCATTGGTCGATATAAAACCAGACAGCATTCAGATATACAACGAAACCACCGGTAATGGGACAAGAATTTGGCCGCTTACGGGAGCCAATTATTTTGTCGGCGGCACGGGAACGACGTTTCTTGTTACAGTAGACGGGAATACAGTAAGCGCAACGCTGGGAGGAGCTGCGTTTGACTTTGCGGAGAAATTCACCGGATGTGATGGCTGCATTCTGACATTTATCGGAAGCAACTCTGCCTTTTATTGGGGAAAAATCAGCTCGTTCAGCGGCACATCCGTTGTGCTGGAGGAAGGTGTAGGCACTTATTCTGGCATCGAAAATGAATGCATCCAAATATCCGCATCATACGATATGAGCGTGCTTTCTGTTGGGGATAAGGTCGAACTAAGCGGCTTTCCCGATGCGGAAAACAATAAAGTAGTCACAATAACAAAGATTGGTTTGCCCTCAGAGGGCCTGTTTTATGTTTCACCTGACGAGGGGCTTACGGGTGAAAACTATACCGGTGAGGTCCATATCAAAAAGTACAAGTGGGACTGCATCGACCTGACAACGCAGTTCAAGGCGGGCGATACGGTGATGATTTCCGGCTGCACCGAGGCCGAGGGGAACAACAAAAGCGTGTACATCAAGGAAGTCGAAGCGACGAAGATCACCGTCACGGACAATGCCTTCACCGAGGCGACCGAGACGGGCGAGATCACCATTGCGCGCAAGATTCCCGACCTTGACTTTATCTGCGAGAGCGAAAACCGCCTGTGGGGCTGCTCCAACGAGGACAAGACCATTTACGCCTCGGCGCTGGGCGACCCGACCAACTTCTTCACCTATGAGGGGATCAGCACGGACAGCTACGCCGTGGCCGTGGGCAGCGAGGGAGACTTCACTGGCTGCGCGAAGCTTTCCACGAGCGTACTTTTCTGGAAAGAAAATGTGCTGCATAAGATGCTCGGCAGCTACCCGGCGGAATACGCGCTCTACACCTACAACGTGGAGGGCTTGCAGGCGGGCTGCCATAAAAGTATGCAGATCGTAAATGAAACGCTTTTTTACAAGGGGCTGCATGGCGTGTATGCCTATTCCGGCGGCATTCCGTCATTGGTTTCCCAGCAATTCGGCGACCATGAATTCACGGACGCCGTGGGTGGGACGGACGGCGTGCGCTACTTCCTTTCCGTCAAGGAGGGGACGCGGAACCGCCTGCTTGCCTATGACATTCAGGACGGTATATGGCTGGAGGAGGACGCGACAGCTGCGGTCGATTTCGCCCGCATCGGCAAGGATATGTATTTCCTCGACAGCTCGGGCAACGTCTATCTCGCCGATACCGGCGAGGAGGACGCGAGTGTTGAATGGATGATGGAATTTGTCCCGTTTTACGCCACGATCAACTACCGCAAGCGCATCCGCAAGCTGTTTCTGCGTGTCACCGTGCCCGCCGAGGCGTGGCTGCGTGTAGAGACCCGCTTTGACAGCGGCGTGTGGCGCGAGGCCGGCAAGATCGCAGGAGGCCCCTGCGCCGACGTATTCACCATGCCGGTGCAGATCGCGCGGTGCGACAAATTCGGCCTGCGCATTTCCGGCGTGGGGCCGTGCTGCCTGCTCGGCCTATCGCGCGAATTCAGTTTGGGGAGTGATAAATAATGGCGGTTTTCCCTGAAAGCATGGACCGTATCGACCCGAACGATCCGGGCGCGGCGCTCTCGACCATCGAAAGCTACATCCGCTATATGCAGGAGCGCATCGAATTTGCCAACAAGAACACACTGCGAACGGTCAGCGAGGCGGGCGTTTCCAGCGCAGAGCTTTACAGCAAGATCGTCGCGATTGCCAACACCGTGCAGGGCCTTGCTTCACAGATCGCAAGCCTCAACGGCGACGTGACCGCACTAAGCGGAAGTGTAAACACCCTGAACGGCTCTGTCACAACGATGCAAGGACAAATAACCACCATACAGGAGCAAATCTCCACGATCAACGCAAGTCTGCAATCCCTTGAACAGCGCGTGAGCGCCCTTGAGCAGAAGCAGACGACGCCAACAGCCTAACAAGGAGGAAGAAATCATGGCGGGCTATTACGACAAAAATAAAGACTATTCCAAAGAGCTGATGCGCTCCGACCTTTCGGACAGCGAGCGCTCTCAGCTCACGCAGGAACGGCAGAATAAGATCGACGCCGTGTACGGCGGCAAGGAGCCGACGCTTGCCGACGGCAGCGGCAAGACCTATTCCGAGGTATACGGCGGCTCCTCTGGCGGTGGTTCTCGCACCACACCGGACAGATTTCAGGGAAGTGCGACCGACGTGGGCGTATGGGACAGCGACCAAGACACCCTGCGCGACCAGATGAACCAGAATTCCAAGGCGTGGTGGTCGGCGGACGACGCGGAACGCGAACGTCTGCACGCGGTAAACGAAGCCCTTGCAAGGCTGCTCAACGGCGACAACGGTGACATTTCCTTTGACAGCGCCTCCGGCACATGGGCTGGCAGCGCAGGGCAAAATCAGCTTGTGAAGCCAAAGTACTTCAACCGGTACGACGAAAAGCTCAACGAGCTGGTGGACCAAATCCTCAACCGCAAGCAATTCAGCTATGACTATGAGAGCGATCCGCTCTACCAGTTCTATCAGGGCCAGTACCAGCGCAACGGCGACAAGGCAATGCGCGACACGCTCGGCGCGCAGGCGGCGCGGACGGGCGGCCTCTCCAGCTCCTATGCGGGCAGCGTCGCCCAGCAGAGCTACAACGACTATATGCAGGGCCTCAATAATATTGTGCCGGAGCTGTATAAGCTCGCCTACTCCATGTATCAGGACGAGGGCGATACACAGCGGGCGAATGTTGAAATGCTGCGTGCGCTGGAACAGGGGGACTACGCCAAGTTCCAAGACCTCCTCGCGCAGTACAACACCGACCGTAATTTCAACTATGGCGTATTCAGCGACGCGCTCAACTTCGGCTATCAGCAGCAGCGGGATAACGTCGAGGACAGCCGCTACAACGCAGAGTGGGCGTATAAGCTTGCGCAGAACGCCGGGAAGAGCAGCAACGGGAGCAAGTCCACCACCTCTTCACAGAGCAGCATGAAACTGAGCACCGCGAAAGACATGGCGAAGCAGGGCGTATTCTCCGATGAGGTGTTGCAGGCATTCTACG
>DJRC01000069.1:0-144 GCA_002437735.1 Oscillospiraceae bacterium UBA6370
GTATAGCACATCGCGATGGGAAGAACAACAGGAAATTGATGAGCTTTTCACTGAAAAAGCCGCCCGAGGGGGCGGCTTTTTTGCTTAATCCTGCGTTTTATCCTGTGCTTTTTCGAGATTCAGGATCTTCATGAACTCCTCGCC
>DJRC01000069.1:189-11509 GCA_002437735.1 Oscillospiraceae bacterium UBA6370
GTGATGGTCTCCTTCTCGTAGAGGTATTGGGAGAGCTCATCGAGCTTGGCGCGGTGGTCGTTGAGCAGCTTGACGGCCTTTTCATGCTCACGCTTGACGAGCGCGACCACCAGCGCGTCGATCTTTGTCTGCGTTTCGGCGGAGCAGGCTAGCGAGGCGTCGCCGCCGAGGTACTGGTTTGTGACTGTCTCGAGCGCGACCATGTCGAAATCCTCGCTCATGCCGTAGCGCGTGACCATCGCGCGGGCCAGCTTGGTGGCCTGCTCAATGTCGTTGGAAGCGCCCGTGGTGACGGAGCCGAAGCGGACCTCCTCGGCGGCGCGGCCGCCGGTGAGCGTCGCGATCTTGTTCTCCATTTCCTCACGCGTCATTAGGTAGTGGTTGCCCTCCTCGACCTGCATCGTGTAGCCCAGCGCGCCCGAGGTGCGGGGGATAATAGTGATCTTCTGCACGGGGGCGGAGTGGCTTTGCAGCGCCGCGACGAGCGCATGACCGGTCTCGTGATAGGCGACGATCCATTTTTCATGGTCGGTGAGGATGGCGTTCTTCTTCTGATAGCCTGCGATGACGACCTCAATGCTTTCCTCCAGATCGGACTCGGTGGCGAACCGACGACCCGCGCGCACGGCGCGCAGCGCGGCTTCGTTGACGATGTTCGCAAGCTCCGCGCCGGAGGCGCCGGAGGCCATACGGGCGATCTTGTTGAAGTCGACGTCCTCCGCGACCTTGATCTTCTTCGCGTGGACCTTCAGGATCTCCTCACGGCCCTTGAGGTCGGGAAGCTCGACCGGCACGCGGCGGTCAAAGCGGCCCGGGCGCGTGAGCGCGGGGTCGAGGGATTCGGGGCGGTTGGTGGCGGCGAGGATGATGACGCCGTTGTTGCCCTCGAAGCCGTCCATTTCGGTCAAAAGCTGGTTGAGCGTCTGCTCGCGCTCGTCGTTGCCGCCGTACTGGCCGCCGCTGCGCTTCTGGCCGATGGCGTCGATCTCGTCGATGAAAACGATGCAGGGCGCCTTTTCCTTGGCCTGCTTGAAGAGGTCGCGTACCTTGCTCGCGCCCATGCCGACGAACATCTCCACGAACTCCGAGCCGGAGATGGAGAAGAACGGTACGTTCGATTCGCCCGCGACCGCCTTGGCGAGCATGGTCTTGCCGGTTCCCGGAGGGCCGACGAGCAATATGCCCTTGGGCATGGACGCGCCGATCTCTTGATACTTGCTGGGGTCGTGCAGATAGTTGACGACCTCCTGCAAATTCTCCTTGGCCTCGTCCTCGCCAGCAACATCGGAGAAGTGGATGCCCTCGGTGGACTGGACGTAGACTTTGACGTTGCTGTTCCCGCCCAAGCCGAACATCATCGAGTTGCCGCCACCGAGCTTGTCCGCCATCTTCTTGGACATATACTGCCCGAGGGCAATAAAGATCAAGATGGGCAGCACCCAGCCGAGAATATCCACGAGCAGGGAGGTCTGCTCGATCTCCTCGCCCTTGAAGGAAACGCCTGCCTCCAAAAGCCGGGCGGAGAGGTCATCGTCCGACACCATGGCGGTCTTATAGATAACGGTCTCGTCCTTATCGGTAAAGAGAATGCGGTTGTCCTGCTCCTGAATTTCGACCTTGCCGACCTTGTCCTGCTCGACCATTTCGACAAAGGTGTTGTAATCCACCTCCTTGATCTGGTGCTGTGCGAGCCACGGCATGGCGAGAAAATTGAAGAGAAATACCGCGAGCATGGCGACGGCGTAGTAGAAGATCAGGGGCTTTTTCGGGGTCTTGACTTCTTTCATAAGCGTTCCTCCAAATGGAATGGAACGGCTGCGCGGAGGGGAACGATCCGCCTCGTCACAGCCGTGGAAAGGATACGGAAATCATAGTGGAAAAGCCCACTTTTGTCAAGCAAGAAGGGAGAAGATTTACATATAATTCAATCTTTCGGCACGGAGTAGCGCTATCTTACAAATAATATCACGCTCGCGTGTCTTTTTGTTGCAATTTCGGACGAATGTGATACAATGAGAATGAAAAATAATAAGCAGTCCAAACAAAAAGTTTGGGAAGGGAGACCCCGCTATGGCGACATTTACCGTGAACGGACAGACCGTGCAGGCGGAGAAAAATCAAAAGCTCATTCGTTTCCTGCGCGACGAACTGCGTCTCACATCCGTCAAGGACGGATGCAGCGAGGGCGCGTGCGGCACCTGCCATGTCCTCATCGACGGCAAGGCGACAAAGGCCTGCGTTCCCTCAACGGACAAGCTGGAGGGAAAGACCATCCTTACGGTCGAGGGCCTTTCCGACTGGGAGAAGGACGTATATACCTACGCCTTCGGCAAGGCCGGCGCAGTTCAGTGCGGCTTCTGCATCCCGGGCATGGTCATCTCCGCCAAGGCGCTGTTGGACGCGAATCCTGCGCCGACGCGCGAGGAGGCGGCGTTCGCCATCCGCAACAACATCTGCCGCTGCACGGGCTATGTGAAGATCATCGACGGCATTCTGCTCGCGGCGGAGATCTTTCGCAGCGGCAAGCTGCCGGAGGAGGAAAAGACGGGCTATGGCGTCGGCGAGCGCGCCGTGCGCGTGGACGTGGCGGAAAAGGTGCAGGGCTACGGCAAGTATCCGGACGACCTGTATGTGGACGGTATGCTCTACGCCGGCGCCGTGCGCAGCAAATATCCCCGCGCGCGGGTGCTCGCCATCCATAAGGAGAAGGCGGAGGCCCTGCCCGGCGTGGTCGGCGTCTACACCGCGGAGGACATTCCGGGGGAGATCAAGGTCGGCCATCTGCAGCAGGACTGGGATGCGATGATCCCCGTCGGCAGGATTACCCACTACCTCGGCGACGCCATCTGCCTTGTGGCGGCGGAGACAAAGGAGGCTTTGGAGCAGGCGAAGGCACTCGTCGAGATCGACTACGAGCCGCTCAAGTCGGTGTTCAGCCCGACCTATGCCTCCCAGCCCTTTGCGCCGCTCGTGCATGAGTCCGGCAACCTGCTGTGCGAAAAGCACGTCAGCCGCGGCAACGCCGATCGGGCCATCCGCGACGCGGACTATGTGCTGATGTATCACTACGAAACGCCGTACACGGAGCACGCCTTCCTCGAGCCGGAGTGCGCGGTCGCCTATCCCGACGAGGACGGGCTGACCATCCTCTCCACCGATCAGGGCGCTTACGACACGGCGCGGGAGGTCTCCCGCCTGCTGGGGCTTCCCAAGGAAAAGATCCATGTGACCAATATGCTCGTCGGCGGCGGCTTCGGCGGCAAAGAGGATATGACGGTGCAGCACCACGCGGCGCTCGTCGCTTATCTCACGGGCCGCCCGGTCAAGGTGAAGCTCAGCCGCAAGGAGAGTATGCTCGTCCACCCGAAGCGGCACCCGATGAAGGTGACCATCACCATGGGCTGCAACCGCGATGGGCTTATTCAGGGCGTCAAGGCCGAGGTGGTCGCCGACACTGGCGCGTATGCCTCCCTCGGCGGCCCCGTGCTCGAGCGTGCCTGCACGCACGCGGCGGGCCCCTATCATTACGAAAATTTTGAGATCACCGGCAAAGCGTACTATACGAACAATCCGCCTGCGGGCGCGTTCCGCGGCTTTGGCGTGACGCAGACCTGCTACGCCATGGAAATGACGCTCACGAAGATGGCGCACGAGCTGGGCATCTCCCCGTGGGAGATCCGCTACCGCAACGCCATCCGCCCCGGGCAGACGCTGCCCAACGGGCAGATCGCGCCGCCGTCCACCGGCCTTGTGGAAACGCTCGAGGCGGTGAAGGACATCTGCGAGCAGAATAAGAACATCGGCATCGCCTGCGCGATGAAGAACGCGGGCGTCGGCGTGGGCATCCCCGATACGGGCCGCTGCATCGTGGCGGTCAAGGACGGTAAGCTCCATATCCGCTCCGGCGCGTCCTGCATCGGACAGGGGCTCGGCACGGTGCTGACGCAGATCGTCTGCACCATGCTGCACTGTGAGCGTGAGGATGTCGTCTACGAGGCTGCCAACACGGTGAATGCGCCGGATTCCGGCACGACCTCCGGCTCACGCCAGACGCTCGTGACCGGCGAAGCCTGCCGGCGGGCCTGTCAGAAGCTGCTCGCGGCGGCGGGCGCCGACGTGAGGGTGTCCGATTATTCCGGCATCGCGCACCGGCAGGGTATGGAATCGCTGCCCGGCGGTAACAGCAGCGGCACGGTCGGCACCGAGCTGCCCGAGGGGGCAAGCGTGGACTGGAGAGCGCTCGAGGGGCAGGAGTTCTACGGCGAGTACCTCGCCAAGACCGACCCGCTGGGCGCGCAGGACGTTGCCAATCCCGTCAGCCACGTCGCCTACGGCTACGCCACCCATGTGTGCGTGCTCAACGACGACGGAACGATCCGCGAGATCGACGCGGCGCACTTCGTCGGCAAGGCCATCAACCCGCTCTCCTGCGAGGGGCAGATCGAGGGCGGCGTCACCATGGCGCTCGGCTTCACGCTGACGGAGCATTATCCGCTCTACGACTGCATCCCCAGCGCAAGGTTCGGCACGTTGGGCCTGTTCCGCGCCGATCAGGTGCCGCCCATCCACAGCATTCTGGTGGAGAAGGAGGGGCAGGACATGGCCTTCGGCGCCATCGGCATCGGCGAGATCACGACCATTCCAACGGCCCCCGCCGTGGCGGGCGCGTACTTCGCGCTCGACGGCGAGATGCGCACCAGCCTTCCGCTGATGAAAACGCCGTATGAGCGGCCCAAGATGCCGCGCTATTGGTGGTAAGCCGTATGAAAAATGTTCTGATCATTTATACCGGCGGGACCATCGGCATGACGCGCACGGAAAACGGCTACGCGCCGCAGAGCGGACAGTTCCGCCGCGCGATGGAGACCATTCCCGACCTGTACGCCGGGCAGATGCCCCGTTGGGATATGCTCGAAATGGACCCGCTGCTCGACTCCTCCAACATGACGGTGCATGAGTGGAACAAGATCGCGCAGCTCGTTGCCGACCATTACGACGCCTACGACGGCTTTGTGGTGCTCCACGGCACGGACACGATGGCCTATACCGCCTCCGCACTTTCCTTTATGCTTGAAGGACTGGCGAAGCCGGTCATTCTCACCGGCTCGCAGATCCCCATGTGCGAGATCCGAAGCGACGGGCGCGACAATCTTATCACCTCACTGCTCATCGCGGGCGCGGGGGAGGTGCATGAGGTCTGCCTGTACTTTGGCGGGAAGCTCCTGCGCGGCAACCGCGCGACCAAATTCTCCGCCGACGGGCTGATCGCCTTCCTTTCACCGAACTATCCGAGCCTCGCCGACGCGGGCATCACCATCCGCTACAACGAAAGCGCCCTCCTGCCGAAGCCGAAAGGCGCTTTGAAGCTGCAATTATTGGACAATATTCCCATCGGGGTGCTGAAGGTATTCCCGGGCATTCAGTTCTCGCTCTTTGAGCAGATCATGACCGAGCGGCTGCGCGGCATCGTCATCGAGACCTTCGGCGCGGGGAACATCCCCGGGGACGGCGGCGCGCTGCTGCCGATCATCGAAAAAGCCTTTCACAACGGCACGGTGCTGACGGTCTGCTCACAGTGTCCACAGGGAGCGGTGGCGCTCGGCACCTACGAGACCTCGAACGCCCTAAAAAGGGCGGGCGCGGTCAGCGGACTGGACATGACGACCGAGGCCGCCGTCGCCAAGCTCTACTATCTCTTTTCCTGCGGCTATGAGAAGGAGCGCGTCAAGACGCTGATGGAGCAGGACCTCCGCGGCGAAATGACGGCGCCGTAGCTCACGCGAGCGTGTCGCGCAGCGCGGCGAGCGCCATCGGCGTGTCCACGTCGCGCAGCTCGTCGGGGGAGATCTCGAAGAGCGCCAGCGCGTCCTCATGGCGGCGGATGACGGCGCTGCCGCCTTGGTCGCCCTCGAGCGCCGTCAGCTCGGGGAAGAAGCGGGCGGGAAAGATGCACGGATTGCCGCGCACGCCGCCGTGTCCCATCGCGACGATGCGGTCGGGGTGTCGGCGGAAAAATTCAACCTCCGCACGCACGCTTTCGCGCCGCAGCAGCGGCTGGTCGGCGACTTGATAGAGAATGGCGTCGCAGTCCGCCATCGCCTCGGTGCCGAGCCTGACGGTGTGGCTCGCGCCCCACTCGGGGAACGGGTTGACAAGGACAGTAAAGCCGAATCGCTTGGCGAGCACGAGGACCTCGTCGTACTGCGTGACGACGGTCACGCGGGCAAATTCCTCGCGGGGGACGGTCTCGAGTGCGTGCTCGATGAGCATTTTGCCGTTGACCTCGGCGGCAAGCTTATTGGAGCCGAAGCGGCTGGCGTTTCCGGCCGCCATGACAAGGCAGCCGATCCTGGGCGGGTGGTTCATGGAGTTCATCTCGCTTTCTCGGTTATGATTACTTTATCATAAGCAGTCTCCCCAATGCAACTGGAAAATACACGCGCTATTCTGAAAGTAGGACTACGCCGCCTCTGTACAAATCGGGCGGTTGGTGCTAAAATCACAGCAAGAAAATAGGCTGATTCGCTGAAAATCAAGAGTTAGGCTATCTTGATTTTGTAAGAATTTCTAAAAATGTTCAAAATTTACCGAAGGAAGCGTCCCGGCAGGTGGGAACGCTGAAGGAGGTCTTTTATGTCGGAAGGATACAGCAGCAAGCCGATGCAGGCGACGAAGATCGGCGACCGCATCGTCCGTGTGGACGCGGTGCAGAAGGCAAGGGGCGAGGCGGTCTACGTCTGCGATATGACGCTGCCCGATATGCAGTACGCCTACATGGTGCGCTCCACCATCGCCCGCGGAAGGATCAAGGCCATTCATGTGCCGGAGCTGCCGGAGGGGTACTATTTCATCTCCGCGAAGGATATTCCCGCGCAGGGCAAGAACGAGCTGTGGATGATCGCCAAGGACTGGCGCTGCTTCGCCGAGGACTATGTCCTCTACGTCGGTGAGACGATCGGTCTTGTGGTCGGCCCCGACCGCGGCGTTCTCAAGCGGCTCAAGGCGCAGATCAAGATCGACTATGAGGAGCAGACGCCCGCCGTCACCATTGACGATGGCATCAACTGCGTCGGCGGCCCGATGTTCCCGGAGAAGAACAGCAACGTCATGTGCGAGCTGTTCTGCGAAAAGGGCCGGCCGATGGATGAGGTGTTCGCCGAGGCGGACGAGGTCTTTGAGGAGACCATCGAAACGCCCTATCAAGAGCATGTCCATCTGGAGACCAACAGCGCCATCGCGGACATGGAGGACGGCAAGTTCGTCTTCTACGCCTCCGCCCAGTGCCCGTTCTACATCCGCAAGTCCATCGCAGGACTGCTGGACATTCCCTACGACGATATCATCGTCCGTCAGTGCACGACCGGCGGCGCGTTCGGCGGCAAGGAGCATTTCCCCGATGTGCTCTGCGGCGCTTTGCTGGTGGCGGAGAACAAGATCCGCAAGCCCATCAAGATGGTCTTTGACCGCGAGGAGGACACGCAGTTCTCCGTCAAGCGCCACCCGTCCAAGTGCATCTACAAGACTGCGGTGAAGGACGGGAAGATCACCGGCGTGTACGGCCACATCTATTATAACTGCGGCGCGTATCTCTCCTCGTCCTACGTCGTGCTCCAGCGCGGCGTGTTCCACGGCAACGGCGTCTACACCTTCGACAATACCTACCTCAAGGGCGAGGGCATCGGCACGAATATGTTCCCGTCCTGCGCGTTCCGCGGCTTCGGCGCGCCGCAGACGCTCTTTGCCATCGAGACGCATCTGGACCATCTGGCGCATCACCTCGGCGTGGACCCGCTGGCGTTCAAGATGCAGTACCTCGCCAAGAAGGGCGATGAGACCACGACCAACGGTCACATCATCGAGGAGGTCAAGCTCCCCGAGATGCTGGACGTCATCACCCGCGAGTCCGATTACTGGCGCAAGGCCAAGGAATACAAGCCTGGCTGCGGCAGGGGCATCGGCATCGCGCTCTACAACCACGGCGGCGCGTTCACCGGCAACGGCGAGCAGGCCATCATCAAGGCGCACGCGCGGTTGGTCAAGACCGGCGACCGCGTGAGCATTCAAGTCGGCTCCACCGAAATGGGGCAGGGCTTCAAAACGAGCCTGCGCAAGATCTGCGCCGCCACGCTCGGCGTGAGCATCGATCAGATTGAGTATCTCGATCCCGACACCTCCAAGGTCGTGGACTCCGGCCCGACCGCGGCCTCCCGCTCCACCATGATCGTCGGCCGCCTTGTCGAGCGCGCCGCGCAGGAGATGAAGGAGCGCTGGAGCGAGGGCGACTTCACCACCGAGGTCGAGTACGAGCATCCCGACGGCTATCCGTGGGATCAGGCGACCTTCCGCGGCGACGCCTACCTCGGCTACGGCTGGGGCGTTGCCTGCGTTGAGGTCGAGGTGGACAAGCTGACGAACGAGGTCAAGACGCTTGGCGTCTGGTCCTCTCACGAGATCGGCAAGGCCATCGACGAGCTGATCGTTCACGGTCAGATCAACGGCGGCATCCTCCAGTCCCTCGGCTACGGCTCGATGGAAAAGCTGGAGGTCAAGGGCGGCCGCTTCAAGCAGAAGAGCATGTCCGACTATGTGATCCCCACCTCGATGGATTTCCCAAAGCAGTTCTACCACATTCAGGAAAATCCCTATCCCTGGGGACCCTACGGCGCCAAGGGCATGGGCGAGCTGGTGTTCAACGGCGCTTCCGCAGCCTATGTGGACGCGGTCGAGCGCGCGCTCAACACGCGCTTCACGTCCATTCCCATCCCGCCGGAAGCGATTGAGGAGGCTATGAAACATGTACACTGAGATTCGTTTTACATTGAACGGCGAGCAGAAGCTCTATCAAGGCGACCCGCTGAGAAGACTGCTCGACGTGCTGCGTGAGGACTACGGCCTCACCGGCAGCAAGGAAGGCTGCGGCGAGGGCGAGTGCGGGGCCTGCTCCATCATCAAAAACGGTGAGCTGGTCACGAGCTGCATCATCCCCGTCGGCGCGGTCAACGGCTGCGAGCTTTTGACCATTGAGGGCATCCGCGACACGGAAAAGGGCAAGTGCATCATCGACGCCTACGCCGAGGGCGGCGCGGTGCAGTGCGGCTTCTGCATCCCCGGCATGGTCATGGCGACCTATGTGCTGCTGAGTAAGAATCCCGATCCCACCGAGGAAGAGATCCGCGTCGGCATCAGCGGCAACATCTGCCGCTGCACCGGCTATGACCTGATCGTCGAGTGCATCCGACTCGCGGCGAAGAAAGGAGCGGCCTTATGGAACAGGTAAAGTGCTTCATTCCCGAAACGCTTGAGGAGGCGCTGCGCATCCGCAGAGAGACCGGCGCGACCATCCTCGCCGGCGGCTCCGACCTAATGGTCGCGAACAGCATGGGCGCGGGCGTGACGCCTGCGTTCAAAAATGATGTGATCATCATTTCCGGTTTGAAGGAGCTCAAGGGCATCCGCGCGCTGCCCAACGGCAGCGTGGAGATCGGCGCCTGCACGACCTCGGCGGAGATCGCCCGCTCGCCCATCGCGCCCGAGCTTTTGAAGGACGCCGCGTCCCGCATGGGCGCGATCGCCCTGCGCAACAGCGCGACCATCGGCGGCAACATCGGCAACGCCTCGCCCAAGGGCGATATGCCGCAGCCGCTCATTCTGATGGACGCGGAGGTGGTGCTCACGAGCGTGGACGGCGAGCGCCGTATGCTCGTGGACGACTACATCATCGCCACCAAAAAGACCGCGCTGCGCGAGGACGAGATCATCACGAAGGTCATCATCCCCAAGCAGGACTTCACCCATATTTTCTTCCGCAAGATCGGTATGCGCCGTGCGAATGCCATCTCCAAGCTGACGCTGTCCGCCGCCGCCACCGTCCGTGACGGCGTGGTGGTCGACTTCCGTGCGTCCTCCGGCGCAGCGGGCCCCAAGGTTGCCCGCTCCCGCAAGGCGGAGGAGCTGCTGATCGGGAAAAAGGTCAGTGAGCTTCATACCTGTAAGGAAGAATTCCTTGACGCATGGAACGTGGTCATCAGCCCGCACGCCATGCCCGAATACCGCAGAAACACCACGCGCAGAATGCTCGCGTTTTTCATCGACGCGCTCGAAGCCGGCCATGCGCCCGGCCGCGTGGATATCCAGGAATAAAAGGGAGGCAATGCCATGATCTACCATCCCCGGACCCCGCAGGAGGCCGTGAACCTCCGCAAGGAGCACGCCGACACGGCGGTCTACCTCGCGGGCGGCACCGATGACCTCCGCCTCGGCGGTGCTGCCGAGGGCAAGGACCTCATCGACATCACCGGCTTCGACTTCAACACCATCACCGAAAAGGACGGCAAGGTCTACATCGGCGCGCTCTGCACCCTGCAGGACGTGGTCGAGAGCGACTTGGTTCCAGCGTTCATCCGGGAGGCTGCCGGCTTCTGCGCCTCCTTTGCCAAGCGAAACAGTGCGACGGTCGGCGGAAACCTCGGTCTGCGCCGCTCCGACAGCTATCTTGCCGCCGCGCTGACCGCGGCGGACGCAACGCTCAAGTCCGTCACGCCGCACGGCGAGCAGGACAAGCCCGTCGGCGAATACCTGCAAAGCGGTTGTATGCGGCTGATCGAATACGTCGTGGTCGATAAAGACCGCAAGGGCAGCGTCAAGCGCTTCGGCAACACCTCGTCGAGCCACGCGACGCTCATCGCCGCCGAGAGCGGCGGCATCTACGCGCTGAGCGTGCAGGGCAGCGACCTTGTCTACGGCGCCACGCCGGATATCGCCGACAAGGTCACCTATGTCGACGACCTGACCGGCAGCGCCGCCTATAAGAAGTATCTGGCGGGCATTGTTTTCACACTCGGGAGGTAAGGACGATGGAACTGAAATGCAGGATCAACGGCGAAGAGGTGACCCTCCGCGCCGAACCCACCGCAAGACTTCGTGATGTCTTATATCATGCCGGTTACCGCAGCGTCCGCGACAGCGACGACGCCGAGGGCTTTGCCGGCAGCGATACCATCGTCTTCAACGGCAAGCTCAAATATGCGAACTTCATCCTGTTCTATCAGGCCGAGGGCGCGGAACTCCGCACCGCCGAGAGTCTGCTGAACGGACGTGAGCTGAACAATGTGCAGAAGGCCATGGTCGCCGCGGGTATCGTGCAGAGCGCGTACAACGCGCCCGCTGCCGCACTCATTCTGACATGGCTACTCGAACAGAAGTCGAACCCCACCCGCGAAGAGATCAAAGATGTGCTGACGAGCATTTTCATCCGCGACGCGGGCTACGAGCATTACTATCTCGCCGTGAAGCTCGCGACCGAGCTGCGCGACTTCGGCGA
>DJRC01000069.1:11631-25210 GCA_002437735.1 Oscillospiraceae bacterium UBA6370
TGCGGCAAGATCGACGGCGCGGCGCTGGTCTCCGGCGAGCCGGTGTTCGTCGAGGACAAGGTGCCTGAGAACGCCTGGTGCCTGCACGTCCTGCGCAGCCCCTTTGCCAGCGCTTACATCAAGTCCATCGACACGAGCGAGGCGGAGAAGCTGCCCGGCGTTGCTGCCATCCTTACCGCGTACAATACGCCGGAAACGCACTATATGCAGGCCGGTCAGGGCAATCCCGAGCCGTCCCCGCATGATCGCCGGCTCTTCAACATGAAAGTCCGCCACGTCGGCGACCGTGTCGCGGGCATCATCGCCCGCACGCCGGAGGTCGCCGATCGGGCCGCCGCGCTCATCAAGGTCGAGTATGAGCCGCAGGGCGCGGTCTACACGGTCGAGGAGGCCATGGCGGAGGGCACGCCGCTCGTCCACAACGGCGAGGTCATCTACAACGCGGGCGCGCCCGCGGACCTCGCGGAGTACAACAAGCTCGCGGGCGACGAGCGCGAGGGCAAGGTCGTCTACCAGTTCCCGCTGGGCGCGGACATCCACAAGAATATCGCCGCCTCCAACAAGGGCGGTATCGGCGATATGGAAAAGGGCTTCGCCGAAGCGGATGCCATCGTGGAGCGCACCTATCAGACCAGCCAGATCCAGCACACGCCGCTCGAGCCGCACGTCTGCTACGCGCACATCGAGGGCGGGCGTCTGGTGCTCAACTGCGCCACGCAGGTGCCGTATCATGTGCGCCGCATCGTCAGCTGGGTGTGCGGCATTCCTGAAAATAAAATTCACGTCATCAAGGAGCGCGTCGGCGGTGGCTACGGCAGCAAGCAGGACATTCTGGTGGAGGATCTGGCCGGCTACGCCGCGTGGGTCACCGGCAGGCCCGTCTACTACCGCAACACCCGCGCCGAGGAGTTCTACGCTAACTCCACCCGTCACCCCATGCGCGTGAAGGTGAAGATGGGCGGCAAGAAGGACGGCACGATCACCGCGCTCTTTATGGAGGTCTGCGCCAACACCGGCCCGTTCGGCAACCACTGCCTGACCGTTCCGATGAACAGCTGCTCCAAGACGCTGCCGCTCTTCGCTGTGGACAACATGGCGTATGATCTCAAGGTCTTTTACACCAACACGCCGCCCGCGGGCGCGTATCAAGGCTACGGTACGCCGAAGGGCACCTACGGCATCATGATGGCGATGGCGGAGCTGGCGGACAAGCTGGGCGTGGACTACCGCACGATGGTGGAAAAGAACCACGTCAGCGAGGGCTATATGCTCGAGATCCTCAAGGGTCTTGGCGAGGGCCGCGAGGGCAACGTCGTCCCCGTCGGCTCCTGCGGTCTGGACGAGGCCATTGCCAAGGGCTGCGACATGATCGAGTGGGGCAAGAAAGAGGTCTCCGACGATCCCGACTGGAGGATCGGCAAGGGCTTTGCCATGATCATGCAGGGCAGCGGCCTGCCCGGGTTGGATCACGCCGAGGCCATCGCCAAGCTGGAAACGGACGGCACAGTCATTCTCAACAGCGGCGGCGCGGACCTGGGCACGGGACTTGACACCATCTCCGCCAAGGCGGTGAAGGAGGTCCTCAAGCTCCCGATGGAGAAGATCACGGTCGTGTCCGGCGATACGGACTCCTGTGTGTTCGATACCGGCGCTTACGCCTCCTCCGGTACGTTCTTCAGCGGCAACGCCTCGCTGCTGGCGGCGAAGAAGCTCAAGGAGAAGATCTTGGCAGAGGCCGCATTGCAGATGAACGAAAAGGTCGAGGATCTGGACGTTCGCGCACCCGGCGAGGTCTATTCCAAGACGAGCGGCAAGGCGCTCAGCTACGGCGAGCTGTCCCACGCGGCGATCGCCGGCGACGGCCGCGGTCAGATGGTCGCGCACGGCAGCTACGTCACCACCGCGTCCTCCGTGCCCTACGGCGCACACTTCGCGCAGGTGGCGGTCAACGTCAAGACCGGTGAGATCAAGGTGCAGAAGTTCTACGCCCTGCAGGACGCGGGTACGCCCATCAACCCCGAGATTGCGCTGTGCCAGATGTACGGCGCCGCGATGAAGTCCATCGGCCATACCCTCTATGAGGACATGAAGCTGGACGAGAACGGCAGGTGCATCAACGCGAACCTGACGGATTACGGCGCGCCGATGATCGGCGAAGCGCCCGAGGATTTCAAGTCCGTGCTGATCGACGTCAACGACGACTTCGGCCCCTTCGGCGCGAAGTCCATCTCCGAGATCGCCTGTAACGGCGCGGCGCCCGCCATCGGCATCGCCATTCACGACGCCTGCGGCGTTTGGATGCGCTCCTGGCCGATGACGCCGGAGAAGCTGCTCCACGAGCTTGGCAGGATCTGAACGACTCGCTTCGTAAAAAAGGATTGAACCGAAAACAAAATGGTGCTATACTTTAGATAGCACCATTTTGTTTTGCGATAAAGGAGGAGTCCTTATGGTCATTACCGTTGGAAGACAGTACGGAAGCGGTGGCCGCGAGATCGGCACGGCGCTGGCGAACAAGCTCGGCATCGCCTACTATGACGATCTGCTGCTCAAGGAGGCGGCGGAGGAAAGCGGCCTCTGTGAGGAGCTGTTCCACAGCTTCGACGAGCGCCCCAAGAGCTTTCTCTATTCCATTGCGATGGACCCGTATTCCTTCACCATGCACCATGTGACGCCCAAGGGCAGCATCGAGCAGCAGGTGTATCTTGCGACCTATGACACCATCAAGAAGCTCGCGGACAAGGGCCCTTGCGTTCTCATCGGCCGCTGCGCGGACTACGCGCTCAAGGACCGTGACGACGTTATCAACCTCTTCATCTCCGCGCCGCTCGAAAGCCGCATCAAGCGTGTGGCCGCGCGCAACAACATCTCCGAGGCGGAGGCGAAGGAGCGCATCAAGAAGACGGACAAATCCCGCGCGTCGTACTATAACTATTATTCCTCGAAGGACTGGGGCGAGGCCAAGAGCTACGACCTGTGCATCGACTCGTCGCTCCTCGGCATCGAGGGGACGGTCACGCTGCTCGAGGAGCTGGTGAAGCTCAAGGGCATGAAGTAAAAAGAGAAAATGAAAAAAAGAGCTTTGCGCCGCAGCGCAAAGCTCCTTTTTACGCAATAATGTTACTTGTCCTCTTCCAGCTTTTCCAGACCCGCGCGCAGCGCATTGAAGGCGGCGGGCAGGGAGGAGACGCTGTTTTCGGCACGCCGAAGCTCACCGGTTACACTGATGCAGGTGTTGCCAAGCGTCGAAAGCACACTGTCGCAATGGGCACGGCAGTCGCCAATCATGGCGGAAAGCCGCTCGTGGACGCCGCGCTCATACTCCTCGGCGCGTTGGTGCGCATCCAGCTCGATGCCCGCAAGGTGCTCCTTGATGGTGGAATACTGCTCGGCCATGGGGCGGAGCTTATCATTCTCCGCGCGCAGGGAAGCGTTCTCCGCGCGCAGCGCTTCGGCCTCGGCGCGCAGCGCGGTCAGCTCATCGTTGGACGTATCCAGCGCGGTGCGCAGGTTGTCGCGCTCCGCCGCAGCGTCGCTGTGCGCTTGGGTGAGACGGTCGTTTTCGCCGCGCAGGGTGCTGACCTGCGTGCGCAGCTCCTGCTCCTGTGCGCAGAGCTTATCGATGTCGCCCTCGAGCGACTCAATGCGGGCGGTGCTCTCCGCCGCGGTCTTTTTGATATAGTCAATGACGTCCTCACGGTTGAAGCCGCCGAACAGGGAACCCTTAAAGGTATTGTTTTCCATCTTGAATCCCACCTTATTTATACTCTTTCGATAGTGTAGCACAGTTTTTACCCGATGACAAGCAGAAAAAGAGCAGCCTTAGCCGGCTGCTCCGTTTTCTTTCTTGCTTGGCTTGGCGGTCTTTTTCCCGCGTCTGCGGTGGACGACGCGAGCAATGAAGAAAGCCGCTGCGGCGATCAGCACGAGGAAGATCGCCCAGAGCCACCAGACGGCCGCCGTGGTCAGCACGGCGAGCTGCACGTTCTCGCCCTCCGCAGTGAAGAGCAGGTAGCTGCCCATCGAGGTCGTCTCGGCCCGCTGCCAGCTCCCGTCCGACCGGCGGACGAAGATGGCGCAGTGGTCCATGCGCACATCCTCGGGCGGGAGGTAGCGGATCGTGTGCTCGGCCAGCGCGTCGCGCGGGAAGGAAAGCTCCCACTGCTCGGCAACGGAGCGGTAGACGGTCATGGCGGGCAGCGTCCGCTCGGAGAGGAAGGAGAAATAGTTCTTGAGCGCGGTGCGGCGGTTATCCGCGAGCTGCGGGAACGCGCCGGGATCGGGCGTCTGCGCGGCGGCGGTGAGCGTGTCCGTCTCGTTGAACTCGCCCTCGACGAAGAAGATGCTGCGGCCGTCCGCGCGCTGCGCGTCGCTTTGGAGGGAGGCGCGGTAGGCGGTGTGCTCGGCGGTGACGACGGTATCAAAGCGCAGGTCGGTCAGGTCGGTGCGGTCCCAGACCGGATAGCTCCCGCTTTGCTCCGTCAGACTGGGAAAGACGGAGGAATCGAAGGAATCGCCGTAGTCGAAGCGCAGCGTTTTGAGCGTCCTGCCGTCGCAGACAAAGCACAGTGTGAAGCTGAGGAAGTCCTCGGGCACACCGTCGAGCGCGCAGAGAGCGGCATAGTCCATCGGCTCCGCTTGACCGGATAGACTGCGGCGGTCGATGCCGCGCAGCGTGTCGGAGACAAAGTAATTGCCGCGAAAGACGCCGAGGTCGCGCCCGGAGATCGCACCGGCAAACTGGTCGCAGTCCTCAATGACAACGAGGCTGCGGCAATTCGTCACCGTGCAGCCGGAGCCGGCTGACGAGGAGGTGTCCTCGCTGCCGGAGCCGACGATGCCGCCCACGCTGCTCTTGCCGGAAAGCGTGAGCTTTGCCCAGCTGGAGCGGATGCCGGCGGAGGACAGTCCCGCGATGCCGCCAACATAGCTGCCGGTCTCGCTTCTTGCGCTGCCGTAGGCTTCACAGGAGAGCACGATGCCGAGGTCCATCTCACCGACGATGCCGCCGATGCAGTCCTTTTTGCCGCTGATGCTGCCGCGGTTGACGCAGCGCTGCACGACCGCCTTCGTCTCGTATACGCGGTCAAACACGGAGGTGGACTGCTTTGTATCGTCCTCGGGGTCCAGCTCGTATTCGATGGCCATAGCGCCGGCGATGCCGCCGACGTTCAAATCGGCCTCCACGGTTCCGTGGTTCGTGCAGCTGCGGACCTTACCAAAGGTTACTGTGTCGATGTTTTCATCGGAGGTATCCTCAAAAATATCCGAGGTGTCGGCATCGGTCATATCCACAAAAATGTCGAGGCACAGATTGACGACCACGTTCATCTGATCGTTCACCGCGCGCAGGTCGGCGGTGAGCGTCGAGCCGTTGCCGGAGAGGTCGTCGCTGAGCGCGTCCAGCTCATCCATCGTGCTGCGCAGATTGGTGAAAAGGCTGTCCAGCGTGTCCTGATAACCGTCGCCGAGGGGATAGAAGGAGAGATCGCCGCGCGCATTGAGGTCCTCGATAAGCTTGCGCGTCTTGCTCGTCGCCGTGCCGAGATGGTCGGAGGCATCGCCGAGCGCGTCGAGCGCCTGCTGAATGTCGTCGTGCGCCTTGGGTGCGGCGGTCTTGAGGAAGTCGGTGAGAATGGCGGTGATCTCTGCCACATCCGTTGCGATCTCCGCCATCGCGCTTACCGCGTCATCCAAGCAGCCGATGGCATCGGAGAGCAGCTTGCGCACCTTGTCGGTGTCCCAAGGGTTGGTACCGTCAAGGTATTTCTGCAGCTCCCCGACAATGGTGCTCAAGGAGTCCGAGGCATTCTTGAGCTTGGTGCTGTTGGATCGGATGCGGTCGCTGGCCGCGCTGATCGACGCACGGTCGGCGGCGCTCATCGTCAGGTCTTTGTTGCACTGCTCGAGCGCGTCGACGGCATCGCCCATGCTGTCCTCCGCCGCTTCAAGCGCCTTGAGAATGTCCGGAAGCGCCTCCATCACGTCGTCCGCACGGTCGGTCAGCTCGTTGACCGTGCCGATGTTCTTGTCGATGAAGTCCGTGGTCTGACTGGCGAGCGAATCGGCGTCGTCCACCGCAGCGTTTGTGTAGGACGAGACCGAATCGAGACGGGTGGAGAGCGCGGCGTTTGCGCCGTCCATATCGTCCAGCGCGGAGGAAATGAGGGCGTTGAGCTTATCCAGCTCCGTGCGCAGCATGGCGATCAGGTCGTCACGCAGCGAGAGATGGAGATAGGGCTCCATCTGACCGACGATGCCGCCCACATCCTTACGGCCGTAGATCATGCCGTAGTTGGAGCAGAAATCCATAAAGCCGTCGCTGCGGCCCGCGACGCCGCCGACGTTGTAGCCGAAGTGCGGGTAGCCGACCGCGCCGCGGTTGATGCAGGAGAGCAGGCTGCCGGAGGAATAGCCGGCGATGCCGCCGGTATCCGAGGTGGCGTTCCGGCTTTCCGCTGCGCCGACGGAAACCAAATCGGTGAGGGAGGAGGCGGGGTCGATGCTCAGATCGTCAAGACTGAGTGAGGAATCGACATTGGAGGTGTTCACGCCTGCGGAGTTGATGCACGCACGCAGCGTGCCGAGGTTATAGCCGGCGATGCCGCCGGTGTAGCGATTGGCGGAGATGCTGCCGCTCACGGTGCAGTTGGCGATGAGACCGCCCTCCTCGTTGCGGCCCGCAATGCCGCCCACGGCGCTGTCGCCCTTGACGACGCCGAAGAACGAGCACTCCTCCAGCGTGCCGTAGTTGCGGCCGACGATGCCGCCGACGGCCTCCTCCGTGCCGCCGGGCGTGATCTGCCCCTCGACCTTGAGCGCGTGGACGAAGGCGCCGCGCTCGAGCGTGAGAAAGAGACCGGCGGGGGAGAGCGAGTCGGTCAGCGTCAGACCGCTGATGGTGTGCCCGCCGCCGTTGAAGGTGCCGCTGAAGCTGGCGATGGGCTCGAAGTCCACGCCGCGCAGGGAGATGTCGGCGGTCAGAAGAACCGTCTTGCTGCGCGACCAGGCGTCATAGGCGCAGCTGTCCGAAAGGGCGCACAGGTCCTTCGCCGTGTGGATATAGATGATGTTGTCCTCCCCAGCGGCAAGCGCGGGCAGGGACAGGGGAAGGCTCAGCACGAGCGACAGGGCGAGCGCGAGCAGGCGGGAGGAACGCTTATTCGGTTTCATTGGCTGCGCCTCCTTCTTCGACCATGCTGCCGGAAATGACGGTCACGTTCACATCGCCGTCCACGACCGCGCGGACCACGCCGCTGACCGTGCCGTGGATCTCGCCGCGCACCACGCCGTCGAGCCGGATGCGTCCGTCCGCCGCGTGGCGGTGAATGACGTTCGGCACGGCGAACGAGGTCCGGTCGATGACCTTGGAGCCGATGAGCAAGATCTGCGGCAGGGCGAACATGACCATGATGATGGAGATGACCGTGCCGCGGCCGAGACTTTCGCCGATGCCGGCAATGACCGGCTCGGAGGTCATGCGGCCGATCAGAAAGCCGCTGATCGACAGGATCGAGCCGGAGGTGATGATGGTCGGGAACGCGAAGTTGAGCGTTTCAATGATGGCATCGCGGTGGTGCATCTTGGCCTTGGTCTCTTGAAAGCGGCTGGCGATGACGATGGCGTAGTCGATGTTCGCGCCCATCTGGATTGAGCTGACGATTAGGTAGCCCAAAAAGAAGAGGTACTTACCCGTGATGGTGGGGAACGAGAAGTTGATCCAGATGCAGCCCTGAATGACCAGGATCAGCAGCACCGGCATACCGGCGGAGTTGAAGGTGAAGAGCAGCACCGCCATGACGATTAGGATCGAAACGATGCTCACGACCTTATTGTCCACGGCGAAGGACTTTTCAAATTCGTACTCGTTGGTGGAGTCACCCGCCAGATAGACCTTTTCGCCAGGGTAATACTTCTGCGCGATCGCGGTGACGGTGTCGGTGAAGGCGTAGGTCTCATCGCCGCTGACCGGCAGCGTGGAGTAGATGAGCATACGGCTGAACTGCTCGCTTTGGAGCTGGAGCTTGGCGTTCGTCATCTGCGTGTAGGCGTCGTCCAGCGTGCTTTGCAGCTCGTCGTCCAGCGTGACATAGCCCTGCTGTACCTCGTCGTAGAGGAAAAGGAACATATCAATGAGCGGGACGGAGTAGGTGGACAGGCCGCCGACGATCTTGCCGTAGCTGTCGTGATTCGCGGCGTAGGCGGCATAGAGAAATTCGGAGACCTCGTAGTCGAGATCGGTCAGCTCGGAGAACTGACGGGGCGTGAGCCTGTCGGTGAGCATATACCCGCCCATGGCCTCGACGTTGGAAAGCCCCAGCGTGGAGTCGACCTCGTCGTACTGCTCGAGCTCGTCGAGGATGGCGCGCTCCTTTTCATAGTCGCCCGCGGGGACCACGAGCGCCATGAGGTTTTTGGTGCTGAAGTTGTCGTCGATCATATTCTCGGCGATCTGTGTTTCATTGAGCTACGGGGTCTTGATGGGGCCGTAGCCGTAGGCGTAGGGGCAGTCGGACGAGAGACGGCAGCCGATCACCGCCAGCGCGACAAAGAGAATGGGAACGACGTGGCGCGTGGCGTAGGCGAGCTTTCCGACAAAGGAGATCTTGGGCACAAAGCTGCGGTGGCCGGTTTTGTCGATAAGCGGGCCGAAGAGCATCAGCAGACCCGGCATGACAACGAACGCCGAGAGCAGCGCGAAGAGAATGGATTTGATGAGGCACAGCGCCATATCGGGGCCGAGCTTGAACTGCATGAAGAGCATGGCGACCAAACCGCCGATGGTCGTGAGCGAGCTGGCGCCGATCTCGGGGATGGACTTGCTCAGCGCCACAATGACCGCCTCGCGCAGGGGCAGGGAACGGTGCTCCTCCTTGAAACGGTTGCAGAAGATGATGGCGTAGTCGATGGAGAGCGCCAGCTGCAAGATGCTCGTCACGGAGTTGGAGATGAACGAGATCTTGCCCATCATGAAGTTCGTGCCCTGATTGAGCACGAGCGCGACCACAAAGGTCAAAATCAGGACCGGCACCTCGCCGTAGGTCTCGGAGGTGAAGAGCAGCACGGTGACGATGACGATGGCGACATAGACCATGATGATGCTGATCTCGCGGTCGATGGTCTCCTCCTGCGTGTTGCCAAGGTCGGTGGAGACATAGAGATCGTAGCCGGCGAGCGAGTCCTTGACGCGCTCGAGCGCGTCGAGACAGCGCTCGTCATCTTCATCATAATCAAAGGTGACGGAGAAGAGCGCGCTGACGTTGTTGTAGTGCTCGTCGGTCTCGTCGAACGCCACGCTCTGCACGCCCTCGATGTCCTCCAGCTGCTCCTGCAGGCCGAAGGCGTCGGAGAGCGGGAGGTTGGCGACCATCACGCTCGCCGTGCCGAAGGTGGTGAATTGCTCGTCCATGACGTCGAGCGCCTGGCGCGTTTTGGAATCGGCGGGCAGATAGGCGGTCAGGTCGTTCTCCACCTGCACCCAGCTGCGGGAGAAGACGGAGAAGATGAGTCCGATGATGACGATAAGAAAAACAAGGTTGCGTTTATCGACGATAAAGCGGGCGAGCTTGAGCATAAAGCTCTCGCCGCTTTGTTCCGTTGGCTTTGCCATAGGCGGACCTCCTGTATCGTGCTATGCCCGGCGCGCCGTGCGCCGAAGCAGAAAATTCAACACCTACTATATAGCACAAGCGGCGCAAAAATGGAATATGGAAAGCGTGAAAAATCTGTGAATAAAAGGGAGTCAAGCTGTGCCTGACTCCCAAAATCGAGAGAAAATCGGACATATTCTACGCTTGGCCCATATGACGAAAGGGGCCGCACCAAGCATTACTTCTCCACGATGACCTTCTGGGCGTTCTTCTCGCGGATGGCGGCATAAATGCGGGCGATGATCTCGTCCGGCGCGCCCTTGGTCTGCTCGCCGGTGGTCATGTCCTTGCAGGTGACGACGCCGGAGGCGACCTCGTCCTCGCCGAGGAAGAGAACGTAGGGAATCTTCGTCTTGTCGGCGTAGTTCATCTTGGCCTTGAACTTCTTGTTCTCGGTGTAGAGCTGGGCGCGCAGGCCGCGCTCGCGCAGCCGGGTGGCGAGGGAAACGGCGAAGCTCAAGTCCTCCGTCATCGGCAGGAGCAGCACGTCCGCGGGCGCGGTATTGAGCGCGTCGTTGAGAAGGCCCTGCTCACCGAGCACATAGAACAGGCGCGTCACGCCGATGGAGATGCCGACGCCCGGCAGCTTGCGGTCGGTATAATACTCGGCGAGGTTGTCGTAACGGCCGCCGGAGCAGACCGAGCCGATCTGCGGATAGTCGAGCAGAGCGGTCTCGTAGACCGTGCCGGTGTAGTAGTCGAGGCCGCGGGCGATGGTCAGGTCGACCTTGAAATTCTCCTGCGCGACGCCGAAGCCGCCGAGGTACTTGATGACGGTGGAAAGCTCCTCATAGCCCTGATCGAACATTGCGTCGCGGCCGCAGTAGCCCTTGAGGGCGGCGAGCACCTCGTCATTCGTGCCGGTGATGGCGATGAACTTGAGGATCTCGTCGGCCTGCTCGCCCGTGAGCTTGACGTCGTCGACGAGAATGGCGCGCACCATGTCGGGACCGATCTTTTCGATCTTATCCACCGTGCGCATGATCTCGCCGCTCTGCTCGGTCAGACCGAGCATGGAATAGAAGCCGTTGAGCACGCGGCGGTTGTTGATGCGGATCTGGAAGCGCTTGAGGCCCATCGCAGAGAAAACGTCGTAGATGATGGCGGGGATCTCGGCGTCGTTCATGATGTCCAGCTCGCCGTCGCCGATGACGTCGATATCCGCCTGATAGAACTCGCGGAAGCGGCCGCGCTGCGCTCGCTCGCCGCGGTAGACCTTGCCGATCTGGAAGCGGCGGAAGGGGAAGGCGAGCTCGTTGTAGTGCAGGGCAACGTACTTCGCCAGCGGCACGGTCAGGTCAAAGCGCAGGGAGAGGTCGCTGTCGCCCTTGGAGAAGCGGTAGATCTGCTTTTCCGTTTCGCCGCCGCCCTTGGCGAGCAGGATCTCGCTGGCCTCGATGATGGGCGTGTCGAGCGGGGTGAAGCCGTAGCGGCTATAGGTCGTGCGCAGAATGTCCATCACGCGCTCCATCTGCTGCTGCTGCGCGGGAAGCAGCTCCATGAAGCCGGAGAGGGTACGGGGCTTGATTCTTTCCATATCTATCTTCCTCCGTGAAAATCGTTGTGTGCGAATCTGCCAAAATCAATAATAATATATTGTACAAGTTTACAAAGAAAATGTCAACCCCTTATTTGCTTATAAAGTATTACGACAGCGCATTAGCACGCGAAATAACATCTTTGACCGTTGCGTTTCGCGCGAAAGGGCGATATAATAGCGGCAATATCGAAACAGGAGAAGCCTATGACCGATTATTTTTCCTATATGCTCGACGCCGACGCCATCCGCGCCATCAGCAGCATCGGGCTGGCGCACCTCGGCGATGCGGTGTACGAGCTGCTTGTGCGCACCTATCTCTGTGCGCACGGCAAGGCGACCGGCAAGGGTCTGCACCGCGCGACGGTGGAGCTCGTCTGCGCGCCGAAGCAGGCGGAGCTGGCCGACGCCATTTTCGGGGAGCTGACGGACGAGGAGCACGATGTATTCCGCCGTGGGCGCAACGCCAACGTCCATACCGTTCCGCACAGCGCCGACCGCGCGCAGTATCAGAAGGCCACGGCGCTCGAGGCGCTCTTCGGCTGGCTCTATTTACAGGGGCGGCACGAGCGCATCAACGAGCTGTTTAACCGGATGATGGAGGCGAACGATGCCGCTTGACGCGATCTGCCTGCGGGCATTGACAAACGAATTGAAGGGGCAGCTCCTCGGCGCGCGCATCGACAAGGTGCAGCAGCCTGCGCGCGACCAGATCGTGCTGCTCCTGCGCGGCAATCTGCGCCTGCTTATCAACGCGGGGCCGAACCAGCCGCGCGTGCAGCTCACGGAGGTCCTGCGCGAGAATCCCGCCGAGCCGCCGATGCTCTGTATGCTGCTGCGCAAGCACCTCGTCGGCGGACGCATCACGGAGATCGAGCAGAGCGGACTGGAACGCATCGTGACGTTTACCGTCCGCAGCGTGAACGAGCTGGGCGAGTCCGGTACGAAGAAGCTGGTGCTTGAGGCGATGGGCCGCCGCTCGAACCTCCTTCTGCTCGACGAGGACGGCCGCATTTTGGATTGTATGCGCCGCGTGGAGTTTGAGGCCTCCGGCGCCCGGGCGCTGCTGCCGGGGCTGTACTATCAGCTTCCGACGCCGCTCGACAAGCTCTCGCTGCTGACCGATCCCGAGGGGGCGGTCGAGCTGGCCCGCCGCGGCGGGGGAGCGGAGGAGACCGTCGAGCGCTTTCTGCTCGACCGGTATCTCGGCATTTCGCCGCTCATCGCGCGCGAGCTGGCGCTTCGCGCCTTCGGCGCGTCCGACGCCCGCTTCGCGGACCGGAGCGACGGCTGCGAGCGCCTTGCCGGAGAGATAGAACGGCTGACGAACACTGTACAGGAAAATAACTTTACACCGACCATGCTCTCGCGCGAGGGGAAGCCCGTGGACTTCACCTATTGTCCCATCACGCAATACGGCGCGGAGACGGTGCAGACGACCTTCCCGACCTTCTCCGCGCTGCTCGACGCCTTCTACACCGAGCGCGACCGGCAGGAGGCCGCGCAGCGCCGGGGCCGTGAGCTGACGCGCACGGTGACCTCCGCGCATGACCGCGTGGTACGCAAGCTCGGTATGCTCGAAAAGGAGTACGCCGCTTCGCAGGACCGCGACACGCTGCGGCTGTACGGCGACCTCATCACCGCGAACCTCTACCGCATGGAGCGCGGGGCGGCGCGGCTGACGGCGCAAAATTACTACGACGAAAACGGCGCGGAGCTCGACATCCCGCTCGACCCGCTGCTCACGCCGCAGCAGAACGCGGCGAAATACTACAAGCGCTACACCAAGGCCAAGACCGCAGAGAAGCATCTGCGCGAGCAGATCGACAAGGCCATCGGCGAGCGCGACTACCTCGAGAGCGTGCAGGGCGAGATCGCGCTGGCGCAGACCGAGGCGGAGTTCGCCGAGCTGCGCCGCGAGCTGCAGGAGACCGGCTACCTCCGCCGCAGCGGAAAGGAAAAGAAGGGACGCGAGAAGCCCATCGCGCCGCGCGAGTTTCGCTCGTCGAGCGGGCTGCGCATCCTCGTGGGCCGCAGCAATGTGCAGAACGACGCGCTCACGCGCAAGGCAGACAAGCGCGACCTGTGGCTCCATACGCAGAAGATCCACGGCAGCCACGTCATCCTCTGCACCGAGGACGGCGCGTATGACGACGAGAGCTTGCACGAGGCCGCGCTGCTCGCAGCGTACTATTCGCAGGCGCAAGGCGGCAGCAACGTACCCGTGGACTACACGAGCGTCAAATACGTCAAAAAACCCGCGGGCGCCAGGCCGGGCATGGTGGTCTACGAGACCTACCGCACCCTCTATGTCACGCCGGACGAGGAGACGATCCGCCGTCTGGACCGCAAAAATAAGTAAAGAAAGGAAAAGAGGGCGGCCGCCCTCTTT
>DJRC01000088.1:0-14507 GCA_002437735.1 Oscillospiraceae bacterium UBA6370
TCCATAGCCGCCATGTCCTCCGTGCCGTAAAGGTCGCTCACAGAGGCTTGCAAGACCTCTGTCAGCCGTTTCAACACGGCAGCGGTCGGTAAACACACACCGCGCTCAAAGCGGGACACCATGCCCACGTCCATGCGCGGGTCAATCATTTTCAGAAACTCCGACACCTGCGGTTGCGTCAGTCCAGCCGAAATACGGCGTTCTTGCAGCTTGTTCACGGGACGCCTCCTTTCCGGCTCTGCCGGTTCCATATCGCAACGGCATTGTTCGGCTCTCCGTTGCTCGACGTCGTGTAGCCGCAGCAGCGGCAGCGGACGTAATACTTGCCCGTGATGTTCACACTCTGCTTGCGTTCGCCGCCGAGCCTCCCACATTTCGGGCAAGGCTCAAGGTCTGCCAACTCTCGCCGTCTCATATCAGTACCTCACTCCAATGTAGTCGAGCACACGGCCATAGCCGAGGCCCTTTTCGTTTGGTTTCCACAGCCCGTCAGCTGGGTCAAATTCTCCACCGCCGATGCAGAAGTCGTAGTGCTTTGGGTGCGTGTGCTTCATCCGCTCGAAGCGATTCTCGCCTTTTTCGAGATGCGCGCCAAAGGCGCAGAACATACATCCGGCGCGCTGGCATCCGGTGCAATGCAGCGGGCAGTCCACCAGCGTCGCGTCGTAGTCATTTTCGCCGTCGCTGGCAACAATATCGCCGTATACGCTGGCAATGGGGATTTGCCGATCTACGATAAAGTGCAGCACGTCCTGCTCCGTCCAGAAGCTCATGGGTTTGCTCATGGGGTGCTTCCCTTCAAATGCGTTACAACCCGTGCGTTTCCATGTACTTTCGCGTTGCTTGCTTTCACATGCCATCGTTGCAGTAAGCGGTGCGCGCCCGCCACTCGATGCCGCATATTGCTTCATTGGTGCTTTTTTCATCACAGAGCAACAACGAGCAGAAATATTAAACGGCGCATCTACAAGAAACCACCACGTCCCGCCGGACACAAAAATTGTTTTTTCTTCGCCTCGGAGCATCTTCGCCCGCGAGCAATCGGGATTATTCCGCGCGGCAAGTACATAGTCGCTTACACGCTTCGAAATGACGGGATAGCCGCACTTTGTCAACACCTGCCGAATGTTCATCTTCGGGCGCAAGCGGGCAAGGTTGATCGTCACGCGCGGAAACTCGCGGCGCAGCCATGCCGCGTATTCGTCCACGAACCGCTGAAGTTCTGGATATTCCAGCCCCGTGTTGACAAAAACGAGGTTGAGCGGCCACGGTGGCGTCCGAAAATGCGCGAGCCAGTTGGCAACGAGGTAGGCCAGCACCGTGCTGTCCTTGCCGCCCGAAAAGCTCACATAGACCTTTCCGTCCCACGCTGTGTACCACTCTTCGATCTTGCCGTAGGTGATGATCTCCTTGTATTCGGTGTCGAGGGACATTAGTTCTTTGGCTTTCTCGGGCAAAAGCGGCGTGTTGGTGTAGCCCGAAAGGCTCATGTCCCCGCCTCCACATACACCATTGCGCTCTGCACGCCGAACGCGCGGGCGGCCTCGTGGCTGTCAAAGAACACGTCGATGCGGTTCTCCTTGATCGCGCCTCCGCAATCCTCGGCGGTGTAGGTATGTACCGTGCCGCCGGCGTAATAGAGCGTGACGGTCGAGCCGTAGGGGATCACGCGAGGGTCAACGGCAATCGTGCGGCCCTCGACGGCGGTCGTGCCGGTCGCCGTGATGCCGTCGGTCTTGCCGCAGCAGATCACGCACGGGCAATAGGCGGTCAGCTTAAATTCGCCGAGCGATTCGCCGAGGTCGAGTTCCGCGCAGCCCTCCGCGGGCTTGTCCTCGCCCGGCAGCTTGTCCGCAATGACCGGCGGTTCGCCCTTGTACGGTTGGCCGGTGGTTTTGACCGTCAGGGCTGCGATGATGATAAGCAGCACCGCGAGGAACAGGCAGACGGCGGCAATGTGCGCCGAAGTGTCGGCCTTGCGCTGCTCGCGGGTGCGGTGGTCGTGTCTCATGTGGTGTTCCTCTCTTTCATCAGGCTTGTCCACCGCCGCCTTTCGGCGGGTCAGCCTTTCGCCTCCTCTTTTTCTTCTTCGCTCTTTTTCGTGATCTTGATCTCGGCGGTATAGCCGTATCGAGCGAGCGTCCTTTCGATCAGGAACAAATAGGCTTTTTCAAAACAATCCATTTTTCACGCCTCCTCGGTTAAAGATATGCAGACAAAGCTTGTCTGCCTCCCGCGAATGTGCTATACTCTCCGCAGGAACATTTTTCGTTGTGGATTGATGTTCTGCCCCCGTCAGATTGCCGTCTGGCGGGGATTTTCTTAGGCTCCCATTGCTTGTTTTCATGCTCCCAGCCGCTTTACCCGCAACAGGGAATTTTTGATTTGCTGATAGCTCATGCCAATGTCCAACAAAACCGAAATGCGGTTTTCCATACTTGCCACCGCCGCCAGCTCGTCCGCGTTCATGTAATCGCTTGCCGTCGCGTTCTTGTCTGCGCCGCGCTCCTTGCGAAGCTGCCGCGCCGTTCTGCCAAGCGCCGCGGTGTACGCGAGGTCGGTGTACTGGCTGTACTTAAACTGCTTGTGCGGGCTGTCCGGCAGGGCCTTGATCGCGTCCGTCATGCTGATGCGTAGCGGTTTTCGCTCCGCCTTGACCGCCCGAATGGTCATCAGCTCCTTACGCATGGCGAAGAACTGACGGACAAGCTCTTTCTTGAACTCAATAACCGCAGGCGTGTTGCGGAGATACGTAAGAAGCAAAGTTGCCTGCTGCTCATTCAGCTTGTAGGCCTTCGTGTACTTCGTCCCACGACCACCGGCCTTGTTCACTGCGTCGATTTGAAATCGAAGCAGTCCAAATTCCTTGAAGTCCTTTTCGTGCTGCTGAATTAGTCTCGTCACCGTGTGATGCTGAACGCCCGCGCACTCCGCGATGACCTCCGAAGTCGTGAATGGCTCTTCCGTGTTCGGGGTCAGGTAAACCAGATTGTTCATGATGCCTCCTTTTGCAGACTTGTCTTTTTAAGACAATCACATGGCAAAAAAAACAGCGTCCACCTCGCCAGCGGTCATATGATAGCGCTCTTTAATTGCCGCAATTTCATTCTGCCGGAACGATGTGCCATTTCCATTGATCTTCATGTTGAGGTTGGAAAGCGAAATTCCAAGAGCTTCAGCAAGTTTCTGCTGTGTGTCGCCATTTTTGACAAGGAAAGACTTGAATAAATCTTTGTCCATGTTCTACACCTCCTTTCGCTGTTTTGTCTTTTTAAGACAATTCAATGATACCACAAGTTTTTGTCTTGTCAAGAAAAAGTTTCTTGATTTCTAAAAAAGAATTGGTTATAATTGAGACAATCTTGATGAGTGAGGTTTGGATATGGCAACTACAGGAGAACGCATTCGCGACGCAAGGAAGGCTCACGGAATGACGCAGAAAGACCTTGCTGATAAGGTCGGTGTAAAATTCTCCGCTATTCATAAATATGAAAATGGATTGATTGTAAATCTAAAGCGAGATACAATCTCAGCACTGGCAAAGGCCCTCGAAGTATCTCCGGCGTGGTTGATGTGCGTTGATGATGATAAGGAAAAGGTAAACAGTGACCGTTTCTTTGAAAAGCCTCTTAATGAGCAGGACTTTCTGCTCTCTGTTTCTGAGGAGGAGATGCAACTCCTAACGTGCTATAGAAGTGCATCGATTGATGATCGCGCTCTTGTTGAACTCGCTTTGCGGAAATACCGTGAAAACCCCGCACAGTCCGGCCGGACGGCAGGATAATCTATGTGGATTTTCGAAAAAATGAAAATGCCCCGCGTTAAAACACGGGGCATTGACAAGATAATATAAGAGATTGGGTGTGCTATTGTGAAAATCGATCCCAAAGAATATGATTATGTCATGTATGTTGACGCATCGGGCGACGATGGTTTTAAATTTGACCACAATTCCTCTATTTGTTATGCAGCGGCTGCATTGCTGGTAAAGCAGGAGGACATAGCTCATAACCTTGACATTCTAAGTCAGATAAAAGCTATTCTCGGTTGTAAGCCAACAGATGAAATAAAGTATTCAAAAGTGCAACGGCACAAGCACGGCAAAGAAGCACTGGCTCTGCTTTCAAATATTCGTGGTAGGCTGTCCTGCCACATCGTTTTCAAAAAGGAGGTAGACGCGAGCCAGTATATCGGAAACAAAATAATGTCTGTCGTATGCCACTGTATGGCGCTTAATTCCCTTGATGCGTATTCTTTTTGTGATGGCGAAAAAATTTTGGTTTCCATAGATCGGATGAAGCAGACGGAAGAAGAGCCTATAAAGCAGATTTTAGATAATAATTCGGAAAAGAAGCCGCGTGGATTTGATGTTTCTGTTATATTTCGCGATTCAAAGGATGCAAATTTTCTTTTAATTCAGATCGCGGATTTACTTTGCGGCTCAATCCGAGAGCACTTTGAACAATACGAAACGCAGGAAGACATGGTATACTTTTCCCAAAAATGTCCTTTGTGTGTTAAACTGGTAGAAATTAAAAAGGCTCGTAGTCGCCCGCTTTGCCAAAAGGGGAAAAGCAGAACGGAAAAAATCATTTCCTCTCAGGCGTTTAAGCCTATTTATCCCCTCTTTCCTGTTAGGAAGGCCGCCGGAATGATCGATTACTTTTTTATGGAGCCTCCCTATATGATGGATAGGCACTTCTACATGATTTGTACAAGGAAAAAATAAAACAAGGCTGGAACCTTTCCTCCCAGATGTGCCTTACGGCTTTTGCACCCTGCCCCGATTGCGGAACGTTCCAGTCTCGTTAGTTAATAATATACACTTTTTGTACCCTTAATATACCATACGGCTTATATAAAAAACAATCACTAAGATGCACAAATTTGTGCAACGCTTTTTCAGCTTTTGTTAGAATTTAAAGAAAGCGTATATGTAATCTATCATATATTTTCTTCCGCCAAATGAAGAATAAGCGCCTTTCTCCGCATCAATTGTAAAAGAGGTTTCCAATGAAACGAGCAGCATTGTACATCCGTGTATCAACAGAGGAGCAGGCCAGACACGGCCTGTCCCTCGCCGACCAGCGCTCCGCCCTTGAAGCCTATGCAAAGGCTCACGATCTGTCCGTTGCCGGTGTTTATGAGGACGCGGGCATATCCGCGCGAAAGCCATATAAAAAGCGCCCCTCTCTGCTGCGGCTGCTTGCAGATGTCGAGGCTAAAAAGGTCGATATTATCCTGTTTATTAAACTGGACCGATGGTTCCGCAATGTCGGAAACTACTATGCCGTGCAGGAGGTCCTTGACCGGAACGGCGTTGTATGGCAGGCCACCAAAGAGGACTATGAGACGCAGACCGCCGCCGGTCGCTTGAAAGTCAACATCATGCTTTCCGTCGCGCAGGACGAGGCAGACCGAACCAGCGAGCGAATCAAGTTTGTATTCGAGGGGAAGCGCGAGCGGAACGAACCGCTTTGCGGTAGCGTCCCCATCGGATATAAGATTGAGGGAAAGCGAATGGTAAAAGACCCGGATACCGAAGCATCGGTCTCCGCGTTCTTCCAAAAGTACCTCGCCTGCGGTTCCGTATTCCAAACGCAGGATTATATTCGTTTGGAGTACGGTCTCCCTCTTGAATATCAGCGCGCAAGCGATATGCTGGATAAGCCGACGTACTACGGACATTGCTTCGGAAAAGATGATTTCTGTCCGCCATACATTACAAAGCAGGAGTTCGACAAGATACAGTCCATGCGCAAGCGCGTCACCCGCCGACCGATCAAGAACCGCGTGTACCTCTTCTCGGGTCTAATGCGCTGCGGTGAATGCGGCGGCAGCTTGGGCGGTCGTACCGAAACAAACGGCGGCGTAAAATTCTATAACTGCCCGATCCGATACAACAGACACGGGGCCTGCGGAAATAATAAGAGCATAAGCGAAAAAAAGGTCGAGCGCTACTTGCTCGACACGGTAGAATCCAAGATGGTGGCCCTTAAAGGAGAGGCGGAAAGGCTTAAAGAGAACCGGATAGAAAAAGACTACTCCACTGAAATACAGCTCCTGAAGTCAAAAATCGCGAAGCTCAAGGATCTGTATTTGAACGACCTCATTTCTCTGGACGAATATAAAACGGACAGGGAAACTATGTTGGAAAGGATTATCGAACTTGAAAAGAAACAAGAACCATTGACCTTGCCCGATCTCTCGGTCATTGAGCGCACGCTCTCCGGCGGGTGGAAACAGCTCTACTGCGACCTGTCAGCGGAGGAAAAGCGCGAATTTTGGCGTATCATCATTCGAGAAATCCGCTTTTACCCTGACCGGCATATCGAATATGATCTGGCAACTTAATTTTTACGAAAACATTTACATTATTTATTCTTATCGGTCGGGCGCATATTGTAGATGTTCTGCGGGTTGTAGGCCCCACGCTCCGTCTCGCTCGCGCAGACGAACTGCCCCGGCTGCATGATGATCCTGCGGATGCTGCCCTGCCCCACGCGGGCGTATTCGCCGCCCGAGGCGGTCACGCGGTTCATCACGACGCTCGCCACCGCCTTCATGCCGTTCTCCCCCTCGCCGCCCGCCTCGCACTCGATGAGCCGCGCCAGCAGCTCGCGGTCGGAGTAGGCCATCGCCTCGCCTCCTTGCCTGCTGTTTTGTTCATCTCAGCCTATGCGTCGGCGCGCGTCCGCGTGAAAAAAAATTTTTGAAAATGCTGGAACTTTTTCCCGCACTTTTCGTCAAAGCCTATTGTGCGAGGACGAAAAAAGCCCCCGGCCGAGAACGACAGCGCCCCACGGAAGCTCCGTGAGGCGCTGCTTTTTTGTTTTATGGAATCTCTTCCTCGACCGGCGGGTTTTCCGCCGCCGCGTCGAGCGCGGCCATCGCCGCGGAGCTCATCGCGCCAAGCCCGCCGCGCAGCTTGATCTCCTCCCACTTTTCGCGGGTGATGAGAAGCTGCCGCGGCTTCGAGCCCTCGAACGGCCCCACGATGCCGCGCTGCTCCATCTCGTCGACGATGCGCGCGGCACGGGAATAGCCGAGCTTCAAGCGCCGCTGGAGCATGGAAACGGACGCCTGCCCGGTCTCCATCACCACGTCGATGGCGGCGGGAAGCAGCTCGTCGCCATCGTCGGCGACCGGCTCGGGAGCCGCGCCAGAGGGCGCGCCCTTGCCGCCCTTTTCCTTCTCGGCGACCGCCTGCTCGATCTTGTCGATCACGCTCTCATCGTACTGCGCGGCGCCGTTCGCCTTGACGAAGCCGACCACGCGGTCGATCTCCTCGGCGGAGATGAAGCAGCCCTGCACACGGCGGGGCTTGCCCTCGCCGAGCGGGGCGTAGAGCATATCGCCGCGACCGACGAGCTTTTCCGCGCCGGTGGTATCGAGAATGATACGAGATTCGAGCGAGGACGCGACCGCGAAGGCGATGCGGCTCGGAATGTTGGCCTTCATCAGACCCGTGATGACATCCGCCGACGGACGCTGCGTTGCAATGACCAGATGCATTCCGGCGGCGCGGCCCATCTGCGCCACGCGGCAGATGGATTCCTCGACCTCCTTCGCCGCGACGAGCATGAGGTCGGCCAGCTCGTCAATGACGACCACAACGCTCGGCAGCTTCTTGAGCGTTTCGTCCGCTGTGGCGAGGGCGTTATAGCCCGCAAGGTCCTTGACGTTGCGCTCGGAGAAGAGCTTGTAGCGCTTCATCATCTCGTAGACCGCCCACTGCAATGCGCCCGCCGCCTTCTTCGGGTCGGTGACGACCGGAATGAGCAGGTGCGGGATGCCGTTGTAGGGCGCAAGCTCGACCATCTTCGGGTCGACCATGATGAAGCGCACCTCGTCCGGCGTGGACTTATAAAGGAGCGAAACGATGAGCGAGTTGGTGCAGACGGATTTGCCGGAGCCGGTCGTGCCGGCGATGAGGACGTGCGGGAGCTTGGCGATGTTGCCGATGATGTTGTTGCCCGCAATGTCCTTGCCGACGGCAAAGGCGACACTCGATTTGTGCTGCGTGAACTCGCGGGACTCCAGCACATCGCGGATGTGGACGGCGGAGACGAGCTTGTTCGGCACCTCGATGCCGACAACGGAGATCTTATCGGGAATGGGCGCGATGCGCACGCCCGACGCGCCGAGCGCGAGGGCGATATCGTCGGCAAGGTTCGTGATCTTGGAGAGCTTCACGCCCTGATCGAGCGTGAATTCGTAGCGCGTGACGCTGGGGCCGCGCACGACGTCGCCCGCGCGGGCGTCCACGCCGAAGCTCTTGAGCGTTTCGGCAAGGCGGCGGGAGTTGTTTCGCAGCTCCGCGCCCGCCTCCACGGCGTTGCCCACGCCGCCCTCGTCGAGCAGCGTGATGGGCGGGAAGGTGTACTCGGGAATGTCCTGCTCCAGCTCGGATTCGATCTCACCGGCGACCCTCTCGGCCTCGGCGGCGACCTCCTCCGGCGCGGAGGACCTCGTGGGCGCATTGGCCGCAGGCGCGGCGGGCGCTGCTGCGGGCGCGGTGGATACGACCGGCGCGGCGGGTGCACGAGCGGGCGCAGGAGCCGTCTCGGTGAGAGGCGCGCCGGCGACCACCGTGTAGGTCGGCTCCGGTGCGGGAGCCGTGGTCGGCGCGGCAGCGGGAGCGCTCCCGCCCGCCGGAGCCTTGGCGGTCAACAGCTCGTCCGGCGTGCGGACGGCGTCGGATTTATGGGTGAAGAAGCCGGAGAGCTTGCCCTCCTTTTTCGGCGGCTCGCGCGTCTCGCCGTCGAGCGGAATGTCGATGCGCGCCTTGGGCTTCTCCGCGCTCTTCGTCGCGGCGGCACGGGCGGGCGGTGCTACTTCCTCCTCGTCGTCCTCCGGCTCGTAGGGCATGCGCTCATGCGAGCGCACCGCCTCGAGCACGGCGGCAGGCGTCAGGCGGAAGGCCAGCATTAGGCAGGTGACGAGCAGCACCGCGAGCAGGATCATCGCGAGCGTCTTTTTCACCAGCTTGACGAGCATGATGGCAAGCGTCGCGGAGAGGACACCGCCGGATTCCATCGAAAGGCCGCTCTGCCAGAGGAGCTTTGCAATGCCGTCCACGCTGTTGTAGTCCGTTTTGCACAGCACGAGGTGGAGCATTGCGCCGAGCAGCACCGGCAGCATCGCCGCGCCCACCACGCAGGCGGTGACGTTCCGCCCGCGGTGGAAGAGTAGGATATAGCTCACGAGCAGCAGCACGGGCGCGACCGTATAATAGCCGTAGCCGACGAGTCCGCGGCACAGCGCCGCGGGCCGGTCGAGCAGCCAGCCGCCCTGCTGGAAGTAGCTGAATGCGATGCACAGCGCCAGCACAAGGCACACCACACCGCCGACCTCGCGGCGGATGGGACGCTTCTTCGGCGCGGCGGTACGCCTGCCGCCCGCCGTTGTCTTTTTGCTTGTCGTCGTCCGCTTGCCGGACGAGGATCTTTTCTGCGTTGCCATAGCTTACCCCTTTATACGATCGTAAAGATGAGCACCAGTGCGCCGACGGTCCAGCAGTAATAGGCGAACGCGCCGAAGCGGCCGCAGTCGGCGATCATTTTCAGCAGCCGGATGCAGAGATAGCCTGTGACTGCGGCAACGGCTACGCCGATGAGATACATCGGCATTTCCGACCAATCGATCCCTGCGTCGACAGCGTCCTTGATGCTCAGGATATTCGCGCCGAGGATGGCGGGAATGGAGAGGATGAAGGAAAAGCGCACGGCGAATTTCCGCTCAAAGCCCACAAAGCAGCCGGTGGTGATGGTCATGCCGGAGCGGGAGATGCCCGGGCAGAGCGCGATGGCCTGCCCGACGCCGACCACAAGCGCGTCGGCAAGCTTCGCGGTCTTTTCCGTCTTGCAGCCGCGGCGCACGCGGTCGCTCGCAAAAAGGAGCACGCCGGTGAAGAGGAGTGCGCCGCCGATGAAATACATATTATCGCTCAAGCCTTCAAAAAAACGACGGAACGGCACCATGGTGAAAAGCGGCAGCGTGCCGACGATGACGAGCAATATCATGCGCCGCGCGGGCGGCACGACCCTTGGCGTCGTGTGGTGGATGAGGTCGCCGACGCCCGCAAAGAATTCCACGATCATGTCGCGGATCTCGCCCCAGTAGGCGATGAACACAGCCACCAGCGTGCCGAGGTGCAGCAGCACGTCGTAAAACTGCGGGATCTCCGAGGCCCCCTGCATATTCAGCAGATGCTCGGCAATGGCCAGATGGCCCGAGGACGAGATGGGCAGAAATTCGGCGATGCCCTGCACCAGTCCCATGATGATGGCGGAAAGCCATGTCATAGCATTCACGCTCCTTTACACAAAAATACAGATACAGTATAAGTATAGCACGGACGGGCAGAAAATTCCAGTAGGAATTTGACGTTATGTAAAGGAAAACCGCCGGGCGAAGCCCGACGGTCGTTTTCTTATTCCAGCCGCTCCAGCGCCGCGCGAGCGGCCATCTGCTCGGCTTCCTTTTTGCTGTGTCCTTCGCCGCGCCCGACGACCGCGCCGTTGAGCAGAACCTCAAAGGTGAAGGTCTTGTCGTGGTCGGGGCCGGACTCCTCCGCCATGCGGTAGACGAGCGTGCGGTTCGGCTCGCGCTGCACCAGCTCCTGCAGCACGGTCTTATAATCGCGGCGGCGCTCCTCCACGACCTCCTCGCGCTCACAGTCGAGCAGCACACGGTGGATCAAGCTGCTCGCGGCGGCAAGCCCTCCGTCGAGATAGACCGCAGCAATGACCGCCTCGGTCGCGTCCGCGAGAATGGACGGACGGGTGCGTCCGCCGCCGGCCTCCTCACCGTTGCCGAGCTTGAGGTAGCGGCCCAGCTCCAGCTTCTGCGCGACCTCATGCAGGCTCTCCTCGCAAACGAGCGCCGCGCGGATGCGCGTCAGCTCGCCCTCGGGCGAGTCGGGATGCCGCGCAAAAAGATACTCCGCTGTGACGAAGCCGAGCACGCTGTCGCCCAAAAACTCCAGCCGCTCGTTGCTCACGCTCTCCGCGCCGCGGTGCTCGTTGGCATAGGAGCTGTGGCGCAGAGCCTCGGCGAGCAGGGCCCCGCTGCGGAAGCGGTAGCCCAGCTTACGTTCCAATTCCTGCAAGGCGTTTCGTCTCCTTTTTCATAAGTCCGCCCCGCCGGAAGCGGGGCGTTATCCGTTATTTCAGTTGAGCTTGGCCGTCAAGTAGCGCACGCAGTCGCCGACGGTCTTGAGCGTGAGCAGGTCCTCCTCGGGGATCTCGTCGATCTCAAATTCCTCCTCCATCGCCATGACCAGCTCGACCAGGTCCACGGAGTCGGCGCTCAGATCGTCCTCAAAGGAGCTGGTCATCGTCACATCGTCCGCATTTACAGCGAACTGCTCCGCGATCAAGTCCTGCATTGTCTTGAAAATTTCTTCCGAAGTCATCTCATCCAGTCCTCCTCAAGAAACGTTTGGCAAAATGATACGGCAAGATAGCTTGCCTGTCAATAGTCTTTTTTGTAAAATCAGTCCTTTTCGGGCGTGACCTTCATCTTATCCACATTTTGCGTGATGTCGGCGATGATGCCGCTCTCCGCGACCGCCATCGCCTGACGCACCGCGTTGCAGAAGGCGACGTCGTTCGACGAGCCGTGCGCCTTGACGACGGGCCTGGAGATGCCGAGCAGTGCCGTGCCGCCGACCTCGTTGGGGTCGAGCATTTTCTTGAAGTCCGCAAGACCGTCCCTAAGCAGCAGATACGCGAGCTTCGTCTTTGCGTTTTTCGTCAGCATTTTCTTCAGCTCGCCGCTCATCAGCCTGGCCGCACCCTCGACGCTCTTGAGCATGATGTTGCCGCTGTAGCCGTCGGCGACGATCACGTCGCAGCCGCCCGCGAGCGCGGTGTTGGCCTCGATGTTGCCGATGAAGTTGAGGTGTCCCTGCTCGCCGGCCTCCTTGAGGCGGGCGTAGGTCTCATGGCGGAGGGCGTCGCCCTTGCTCGGCTCGGCGCCGATGTTCAAAAGTCCGATGCGCGGTTGCACGACGCCGAGCACCTTTTCGGCATAATAGCTGCCTAAGTAGGCAAATTGCAGCAGGTACTCGCTCGTGCATTCGGCGTTCGCGCCGCAGTCGATCAGAACAGCCCTGCCCGTCATGGTCGGGATGGTCGGCGCGAGCGCCGCGCGGCGCAGGCCGCGGATGCGCTTGACCACGAGCGTCGCGCCCGCGAGCAGCGCGCCGGTGGAGCCGGCGGAGATGAAGCCGTCCGCCTGTCCGTCGCGCAGGAGGTTCAGCCCCACGGTGAGCGAGGAATCTTTCTTCTGCTTGAAGGCCGTCGCGGGATCGTCGCAGATCTCCACGACCTCCTCGGCGTTGGCGATCTCGATGCCCTGCGGGACCTCCTTGCAGCCGGCCTTTTCCAGCTCGCGCAGGATGTCCGCCGTGCGGCCGGTGAGAATGATGTCCGCGCCGTATTTCTCGCGGGCGAGCAGCGCGCCGCGGACGGGAGCCTCGGGGGCGAAGTCGCCGCCCATCGCGTCAATGATGATCTTCATGGCTTTCCTCCTTTACACCGTCGAGGACGCTCTCGCGCAAGCTGTCGATGATCTCCAGCGAGCGGCGGGAGAGCTCCGCGTTCTTGTTGCGCTTTCCCTTGATGCGGTAGCCGAGCGGCGGCATGATGCCGAAGTTGACGTTCATCGGCTGGAAATTGGCGACCGTCGTGTCGCTCACATACAGCCCCAGCGCGCCGATGGCGGTCTCGCGCGGGAAGTCGATGGGGGCAAGCCCCAGCAGCCGCCGCGCGGTCTCCACGCCCGCAAGGAAGCCGGACGCGGCGGACTCGACGTAGCCCTCCACGCCGGTCATCTGCCCGGCAAAGGAAATACGGTCGTCCGCGATGAGGCGGTAATAGCGGTCGAGCAGCCCCGGGGAATTCAGATAGGTGTTGCGGTGCATGACGCCGTAGCGCACGAACTCCGCGTTCGCGAGCGCGGGGATCATGGAAAAGACGCGCTTCTGCTCCGGAAAGCGCAGATGCGTCTGGAAGCCGACGAGGTTATAGATGCTGCCCTCGGCGTTGTCGCGCCGGAGCTGCACGACGGCATACGGCTCGTGCCCGGTCTTGGGATCCTTGAGTCCGCGGGGCTTGAGGGGACCGTAGCAGAGCGTATCGTGTCCGCGCCGCGCCATGACCTCCACAGGCATACAACCCTCAAAGACGTGCTTATCCTCAAAGCCGTGGACGGGAGCCTCCTCCGCCGTGGTGAGCGCGTGCCAGAAGGCGTCGTACTCCTCCGCCGTGAGGGGGCAGTTGATGTAGTCCGCCGTGCCCTTATCGTAGCGCGAGGCGAACCACGCGCTCGACATATCCACGCTCTCGTAGGTCACGAGCGGGGCGGCGGCATCGTAGAAATTCAGCGTGTGGCCGTCGCCAAGCTTTTCCGCGATGGCAGCGGAGAGCGCGTCGGAGGTTAGGGGGCCGGAGGCGACGATGACCGTTCCCTCGGCGGGGATCGACGTGACCTCGCCCTCGGCCACCGTGATGTTCGGATGGCTCCGCACGCGCTCGGTGACGAGACGGGCAAAGCCGTGGCGGTCGACGGCGAGCGCGCCGCCTGCCTCCACGCGCGTTTCGTCCGCGCAGGCGAGGATCAGCGAGCCGAGGCTGCGCAGCTCCTCCTTGAGCAGTCCCACTGCGTTTTCCAGCTGGTCGGAGCGCAGGGAGTTCGAGCAGCACAGCTCGGCAAAATCGTCGCTGTGGTGCGCCGGCGTTCTCTTTGCCGGCTTCATTTCATAGAGCGTGACCGCAACGCCGCGCTGCGCGAGCTGCCACGCAGCCTCGCAGCCGGCAAGGCCCGCTCCGATGACGGATACTTGCATCAATTCTCTTCCTTCTTTGCCGTCTTTTTGGCGGCGGTCTTTTTTGCCGCGGCCGCCTTCGCAGACTTGGCGGCGGGCTTCGCCGCCGTCTTTTTCGCGGCGGCGGTTTTCGCGGTCGTTTTCTTCGCGGCGGACTTCTTTGTCGGCGTTTCCTCCGCCGCGCTCTCCTCCGCTGCTTCCGCGTCTGCGGCCTTTTTGCGCACAAAGCCGCGCTTGTCCTCGGGCAGGAAATTCTCACACGCGGGGTTGATGCAGAACGGCTTCTTGAAGCCCTTGCCCGCCTTCTTGAACATCGTCTGTCCGCAGACGGGGCAGTCGTCCTTGGTGGGCACATCCCACGTCATGAAGTCGCACTTCTTCTCCTCGTCGCGGCTCGTGCCGAACTCGCAGCAGTAGTAGGTGTACTGCTTGCCGGTCTTCTGGCTCTTGCCCGTGCGCTTCATCAGCCGTCCGCCGCACTTCGGGCAGCGGCCCGGCATCTCGACCACGAGCGGCATGGTGAAGCTGCACTCGGGATAGCCCGGGCAGGCGAGAAAGCGGCCGAAGCGGCCGGACTTGATGACGAGCTTGCGTCCGCATTCGGGGCAGACCTCCTCGGTCTCCTCGTCGGGCACCTTGAGATGGACGCCCTCGAGCTCCTTTTCCGCCTTTT
>DJRC01000088.1:14559-14979 GCA_002437735.1 Oscillospiraceae bacterium UBA6370
GCCTTTTGGAGGTCGGATTCGAACCCGCCGTAGAATTCACGCAGAACGTCCTTCCACGCGATTTTGCCCTCCTCGACGGTGTCGAGCTCCTTTTCCATGCGGGCAGTAAATTTGGTGTCCACGATGTCGGGGAATTTATCCTCCATCAGCTTCGTGACCACACTGCCGAGCGGCGTGATACGCAGGAATTTGCCCTCCTTGACGACGTACTCACGGTCGATGATGGTCGAAACCGTGGGCGCGTAGGTCGAGGGTCGGCCGATGCCGTTCTGTTCGAGCGCGCGGATGAGCGTCGCGTCGGTGTAGCGCGTGGGGGGCTGGGTGAAATGCTGCTCCTCGTCGAAGCCCTGCAGCTCCAGCGTCTGGCCCCCGGTCAACGGCGGGAGCGGGGAGGTCTTTTCCTCCTTGTCGTCGTCGCGG
>DJRC01000060.1:0-4481 GCA_002437735.1 Oscillospiraceae bacterium UBA6370
TGCTGGCCGCCGGAGAGCTGGTTGGTCATGCGGCCCTCCATGCCCGTCAGCTCGACGAGGTCGAGGATGTGCATGACGCGCTCGCGGATCTCGTCCTTCGGCACCTTGCGCAGCTTCAGACCGTAGGCCACGTTGTCGAACACGTTGTAGTGCGGCAGCAGGGCGTAGGACTGGAATACCATCGCGGTGTCGCGCTTGTTGGGCGTGAGGGCGTTGATCGGCTCGTCGCCGAGGTAGATCTCGCCCTCGTCGGGGCTTTCAAAGCCGGCGATCATGCGCAGCGTGGTGGTCTTGCCGCAGCCGGAGGGGCCGAGCAGCGTGACGAAGGAACCCGGCTCGATGGTCAGCGAGGTGTCCTCGACGGCATAGAAGTCCTTGCCGGTCTTGGGGTCTTGATAGATTTTGGAGATATGGTCGAGGCGAACGCCTTTCTTGATCTTATCCATGGCTTAGTCCTCCTTCATTTTTTTGCTGGTGCCGAAATGGTTCATAAAGAGATTCATCAGCAGCACCGCGCCGTAGGTGATGACGATGAGGATCGTCGCGAACGCGCAGGCGAGGCTGTAGGAGCCCTTTTCGGCAAACTCGTTGATCTGCACCGTGATGAGCAGGAACTGCGGCGTCACGAGCAGGATGATGGCGGAAATTGCGGTGATGGAGCGCACGAACGCCGTCACAAGGCCGGAGAGGAAGGAGTCCTTGATGAGCGGCAGCGTGACGGTCATAAAGACCTTGAAGCTGTCCGCGCCCATGTCGTAGGCGGATTCCTCGATGGACTTGTCGATCTGGCGCAGGGCGGAGATGCCGCTGCGCGTGCCGGTCGGCAGCGAGCGCACGACAAAGACGATGATGAGGATCAGCCCCGTGCCGTAAAGCCCCTGCAGGAAGCCGGTGCGGAACACGCCGGCGGAGAAGCCACGGATGTAGCCGACGCCGAGCACCGTGCCGGGTACAGCCATGGCGAGCATGGACACCGCCTCGATGAAGCCCTTGGACTTAAAGCTCCGCTTGACGACGAGGTAGGAGATGATCATGCTCAGCAGTGCCGTGATGGGCGCGGAGATGAGGCTCAGGCGGAAGGAATCCCAGAACGCCTGCAGGCCGTGGTAGCGCGTGAAGATGAGCTTGAACCACTTGCCGGTGAGCGGGAAGAACTTGTAGCCCCAGGTGGGGAAGAACGCGCCGATGGGCACGCACAGGTACATGAGGATGACAAAGGTGGCGGCAAGACCGCAGAGAATGGTCAGCGGGACCTTGACGCTCTTATCCTCGATGAGCATACGGCCGCGGGAGGCCTTGCCGGTCAGCGTGGCGGCGGTCTTGCGCTCGAGGTAATACTTCTGCACCGCGAACATCGCCAACGTGATGCACAGCAGCACGACCGCCATCGCCGCCGCGCCCGGCTTATCGTAGGAGCCGGTGATCTGCAGATAAATGGTGGTGGCGAGGGTATCGTAGGAGCCGCCGATGAGCATGGGGTTGGCGAAGTCGGCGATGGACTCGATGAAGGTGACGAGGAAGGCGTTGCCAAGACCGGGGAGCATCAGCGGCAGCGTGACGCTGGTGAAGACCTTCCAGCGGCTCGCGCCCATGTCGCGCGCGGCCTCCTCGAGCGAGGGGTCGATGTTCTTCAAAAGACCCTTGAGCATCATGTAGCACACGGGGAAGAAGGTGAGCGTCTGCACGACGGCGATGCCCCAGAAGCCGTAGACGCTGTTGTCGTAGATGCCGAGCAGGAAGCGGGTGATGATGCCCGACTTGCCGAAGAGCATGATCATGGAAAGCGACAGCACGAACGGCGGGGAGACGACCGGCAGCATCGAAACGACCTTGAAAAGGCCGCCGACAAATTTACCGACGCGGACGTAGACCTCAACATAGGCGAAGAGCAGGCCGAGCAGCGCCGAGAGGATGCCGACGAGGAAGCCGACCTTGAGCGTGTTGGTGATGGCCTTGGTAAAGGTGGGCATGGCGAAGATGCGCTCGAAGATGCCGAAGCCGAAGCTGCCGTCGCCCACGAAGCTGTCCACCAGCAGGATCGCCAGCGGATAGAGAATGAACAGAGTCAGAAAGGTGATGAGCACGACGATGGTGGTGACCATGATGGGATCGGCCATCAGCTTTTTCCGGTCCAGCGCCGCGCTTTGAGAACGTGCCATAGGGAGCTCCTTTCTTGGTGGTTTGGAGGAAAACGCAGGCGGGGCAGCGGCTCATGCCGCCGCCCCGTCGGGATCGTTGGGTCGATGCGATAGACGATGTAGGGAGAATTACTTCACCTGGAAGCGGTTCTCGTCGCCGGTGTTCGCGCCGGAGGCGGCCAGAGCGTTCATGACCTCCTCAACGTAGGTCTTGATGTTCTTGGTGGCGTCGTCGAAGTCATAGTCCATGACGTTCTCGGGGTCCAGACCGAACTCCACGGCAGCCTCGGGCTGGGTGGCGTTGTCAATGACCAGGAACTGATAGGAGCCGTTCTGAGCGGCGAGGTTCACGCAGTCGGGAGAGAGCGCGTACTCGATCCACAGCTTCGCGGCGTTGGGGTGAGCGGCGCCCTTAAAGATGGCGGTGGCGCCGATCTCGCAGGAGGTGCCGGAGGACGGGATGATCAGCTCGATGTTATCGTAGCCGTTGTCGATGATCTGGGTGATGCCGTCATGCAGGAAGCCGATGCCGATGACGCACTCGCCGGTGCCGACGTTCTTGCTCGGGCCGGAGCCGGACTTGGTGTAGACCTCGATGTTCTTGTCCAGGTCAACCAGGTACTGGATGCCCTCGTCGTGGCCGTACTTCTGGATCATGGTGTTGATGACCAGCTTGGCAGTGCCGGCGGTGTTGTAGTTGGACAGCCAGATCAAGCCCTGATACTCGGGCTTGAGCAGGTCGGGCCAATCCTGAGGAGCCTCAAGACCCATGCGCTCGAGCTCGTCAGTGTTGACCATGAAGCCGAGGATGCCGGTGTAGATGCCGTACCAATAGCCGTCGGCGTTCTTGTACTGGGGCTTGGTGATGTGAGAGGCGTTCTCAGCCTGATAGGCCTCGAGCAGACCCTCGGCCGCGCAGACGTTGTAGGGATCGGTCGTGCCGCCGAACCAGACGTCGGCAGACGGATTGCCGTTCTCTTCCTCGATCTTGGCCTGCACCTCACCGGTGGACAGACGCTGATACTCGACCTCGATGCCGTACATCTTCTCGAAGTTCTCGCAGGCGGCGGCGAGGTACTCCTCCTCGCAGGAGCCGTAAACGACGAGCTTGCCCTCGGCCTTGGCGGCGTCGACGAGGCTGGTCTCTTCGGTGCCCTGCTGATCGTCAGCGGGGGTCTGGGTGTCGTCCTGCTTGCTGCCGCAGGCGACCAGACTGAGCGCCATCACCAGGCAGAGAAGCAGAGCAATGAGCTTTTTCATGCAAATTTTCCTCCAATTCAAAATTTATCCGGGGGTCGTCGGGAACGTTCCCGATCCCATCAGATTGCATAAATATTACAACCTGTGTGTAGAATTGGCAAGAAAATTTGAACAACTCAGCAGATTTACACGCAATTTATCAGATTTGTCCAGTGCTCTTGTCAGAATCGTCCCACATTGTCAAAAATGTGACAAAATCGCCGGGGAAGGGAGAAGATGCGGGCGGGAAAGCGCCCGCGTCTCAAGCTTCCGCACCGGGGGCGTTCTGATAAAAGATGTCCTCCCGCGTGCGCATCGGATAGCGGGTGAGCGCGGCGGCGTCGAGGTTCTCGCGGCGCAGCTCCACCGCCGAAATGCGGCGGTTGGTATAGGTCGTGTAGTAATAGATGCCGCGGTCGGCGTTCCAGCAGGAGGTGTAGATGGTCCGCTCGTACTCGCCGGGACGGACCTCGCAGCAGCCGTTCTGCTGCTCGACCGCGCCGAGGATGTGGAAGAACTGCCCGACGCTGTCGGCCTCGCCCTCGCCGGAGACGGAATGGAGCCGCGTGAACGCCGCGCGCACAAAGCGCGAGGCGGAGGAGAGGTCGCCGGGCAGTCCCAGCGCGCCCATGCCGCGGCTGTAGAGCGTGAGCGGGAGCGCGTCGGAGAAAAGATTTTCCGGTTGCTTCGGCGAGAGGTGCATGAAGTTGTTGAGCGCGAACATCTGCTGCGGGAAGGGCGGGTTGTTCGTCAGCACGCCCGCGGGATCGTCGTAGACCCTCAGCCCATCCGCGACGGACTCGATCACGACCGCGCCGCTTTTGTCGGCAAGGAGCCAATGAAGCTGCGAGGCGGGGAGACGGCTGCTGAACGGTGTGCCGGTGAGATTCAGCGTGCGCAGGGCCTCGCGGGCCTCCGCGAGCGTCGCGCAGCGGCCCAGCAGCCGGGGGATGAACTCGAACTGCGCGACATTCTCACAATCGGGGACGGCCTCGGCGTAGTGTGCGCTGCCGACAAAGTTGAGCCCCGCCATGCCGAGCCCCTTTTCATTCACCGCATCGTAGTAAAGCGGGAAGCCGTCGGCGACGTGCGCCGTGCCGATAA
>DJRC01000060.1:4532-13864 GCA_002437735.1 Oscillospiraceae bacterium UBA6370
CCGATAATGGCGTAATGCGTGTCCATCACGCCGCCGTGGCGCAGGGCGAGGGGGAAGCGGCGCGGAGTGATGACGATCTCCTCACCGTAAGAAAACTCATAGTCGAGCGTGCGGCCCATGTAAAAGTCTCTGGTTTGGTACGTTGCTGCGGTACACATGGAAAACCTCCTGAAAAAACTTTCTGTTAGTATGCCGCGCGGAGGAGAAAATCAACCGCCGCGCGTCTTTCAAAACGGACAGAGGAAAGCTCACGGAGCTTTCCTCTGTTTCGCGTTATTCCGGCGGACGGCGGCTGACGTGCCAGCCGCAGCCCTTCAGATGGTCGTCCACCAGTCCTGCCGACTGGAGCAGGGAGTAGACGATGGTGGTGCCGACGAAAGTAAAGCCGCGCTTTTTCAGGTCGCGGCTGATGCGGTCGGAGAGCGGGGTAGAGGCGGGCACGTCGGCGTCCGTCTCGGGGCTGTTGACGATGGGCTTGCCGTCAACGTAGGCCCAAAGAAAGCGGTCGAAGCTGCCGAACTCCTGCTGCACCTCTAAAAAACACTTGGCGTTTTCGATGATGGAGACGATCTTGCGGCGGTTGCGGACGATGCCGGCGTTCTGCATCAGCTCCGCGACCTTCGCTTCGTCAAAGCGGGCGACTGCGGCAGGCTCGAAGTCCGCGAAGGCCGCGCGGAAGGCCTCGCGCTTTTTGAGAATGGTGATCCACGAAAGCCCCGCCTGCATCACCTCGAGGGACAGCAGCTCGAAGAGCGCGCGATCGTCGTGCGTGGGGCGGCCCCACTCGTGGTCGTGGTAATCAAGGTAGATCGGCTCCGGCCCGGCCCAGCCGCAGCGTGTCGGCTGCGCCATGTTATTTCCTAACGGCGATGGCTTCGATCTCGACCAGCGCGCCCTTGGGCAGCGCGCCGACCTGCACCGCGCTGCGCGCGGGACACTCGCCCTCAAAATACTTGGCGTACACAGCGTTCACTGCGGCGAACGCGCCCATGTCGGTGAGGAAAACGGTGGTCTTGACCACGTCGCCGAGCGTGCAGCCCGCGCCGGCAAGAACGGCCTTGAGGTTTTTGAGCGACTGCTCGGCCTGCTCCTCCACGCCGCCGGGGACGAACGCGCCGGTCGCGGGATCAAGCGGGATCTGGCCGGAGACGAACACGAAGCCGTTGGCCTCGATGGCCTGCGAATAGGGACCGATGGCGCCGGGCGCCGCGGTGGTGGCGATGACAGTTTTCATCGGAAAAGCCTCCTAAAATAAGATTCGGTGAGCCTATGATAGCACCGGCGCGGCGTCCGCGTCAAGGCGGCGCGGGATTTTTTGCCGCGCCGTGCGGGGGACTTGCGCCGCGCCGCGCTTTGTGGTATGCTTGTCCCGACAAAAGCCAAATGGCAAAGGAGAGATGATTTATGATCATTCGTGCAGAGGACCGAAAGCAGATCCTGACGCCCAACGCCCGCGGCGGCGACGGTACGCTCGACAAGCGCGACTGTGTGCTGGAGAATATGCCGGAGAACGCGAAGATGTTCGCCGAGATCAAGCTCGAGCCGGGCTGTTCGCTGGGCACACACACCCACACCGGCGAGTACGAGGTGTTCTTCTTCCATGAGGGCGAGATCACGCTCAACGACAACGGCACCGAGCGCAAAATGCACCCAGGCGACTTCGCTATCTGCTATGACGGCGAAAGCCACGGCATCGCCAACCGCACGGACAAGCCCGCGTCGCTGTTCGCGGCCATCATCAAGACCAAGTAAGGAGGCCCCATGACGACCTATACCTATTATCCCAAGGGCACCTGCTCGAAGCAGATGGAAGTCGATCTGGAGAACGGCGTCATCAAGGATGTGCGCGTGCTCGGCGGCTGCAACGGCAATCTGCAGGGCATTTCGAGCCTTGTGCGCGGTATGAAGGCCACGGACGCCATCGAGCGGATGCGCGGCATCCGCTGCGGCTTCAAGCCGACCTCCTGCCCCGACCAGCTCTCCATCGCGCTGGAAAAGGCGCTGAAGGAAGAAAAAGACGCAAAGTGAATCCCACGGGCTCAAAAGAGCTTGCGTGGATGAAAAAGGGAAAGACACAAAGGGAACGGCTTCGCAGCGCGAAGCCGTTCCCTTTATCCTCTGCGGGAGCCGTGCCGCTCACTCAGCGGCCTGGATGCGGTGGTACATATCCTGCATCTTGCGGTCAATGTCGGCGATCTCGTCGGCGCAGGCGAACATCTGCTCGTTGATGCCGGCGGGGAGGGCGGCCTTGTCCTTCTTGTAGCGGATATCATGCTCAAGGCTGGCCCAGAAATCCATCGCCACCGTGCGAAGCTGCACCTCCACGAGCACGGACTCCGTGCGGTCGGAGAGGTAGATGGGTACGCGCAGGTCGAGATGGAGCGAGCGGTAGCCGTTGTAGTTCGGCGTTTCGATGTAGTCCTGCCGCTTGACGAGCTCCATGTCGCTCTGGCGCAGGAGCATCTCCTCCACGCGGTAAACGTCGTCGATGTAGCAGCATACCACGCGGATGCCGGCGATGTCGTTGATGTTTTTCTTGGCGGACTCCATCGAGATCTCCAGCCCCTTGCGCCGCAGCTTCTCGATGATGCTGCCGGTGGACTTTAGGCGGCTTTCGACGTGGTGGATGGGGTTGTGGTCGTAGCGGACGCTGAACTCCTCGTTCAGCACCTCCAGCCGCGTCTGGATCTCGCGCACGGCGGAGCTGTAGAGGTGCTCAAATTGCAGGAAATCCTGATAGCTGCGGTAGAGCTGCGCGGTCTCGTTCTGCAGCACGACGTCCGTGCGGATGGGGACAAAGGTCTTGTCCATGGCGGCCTCCTGAGCGGTTAATCTCTTTCTCTCAGTATACCACATCGGCGCGTGCGTGCAAGGGCAAATTTGCGGGAAAAAGAACTGGACAAACGGGCGGGAAACGGATATACTGTAAGCTGTGGTTTTGTTGACGAAGGCGCGAAAGGGGGCCGGGGGAATGGACATTGATATGGACATCAAGGAGCTGGAGGCATTCGTCTATGTGGTCGAAAACTGCAGCTTTTCCCGCGCGGCCGAGCTGCTGCACCTGACGCAGCCGACCATTTCCTCCCACATCTCCGCGCTCGAGCGCAAGCTCGGCATCAAGCTCGTCGTGCGCACGACGAAGGAGACCTACCCCTCCGATGCGGGCAAGCTCCTCTACCGCTACGCCAAGGAGATCCTGCAGGTGCGCGAGAACGCCGCCGCAGCGCTCAAGAGCTTTTCGCAGGAGATGCGCGGCACCATCACGCTCGCGGCCTCCACGGTGCCGAGCCAGTATTATCTGCCGCACCTTTTGCAGAATTTCCACGAGAAATATCCCGACATTGCCTTCAACATTCAGATGGAGGACAGCCCCAAGGTCATCGAGATGGTCGCGACGCGCGCCGTGGAGATCGGCTTCAGCGGCACACGGGTGGAGAACCACAAGTGCATCTCGCAGGAGTTTGCCGGCGACTGCATGGCGGTCATCACCCCGAACACGGAAAAATTCCGCGCCTATGCCGGCAAGCATCTCCCGAAGGAGCTTCTGCTGAGCGAGACCTTCATCAGCCGCGAGAAGTCCAGCGGCACCTATCAGGCCGGCAGGGAGATTCTGGAGCGCATGGGTGTCGACATCACGCAGCTGCGCACGGCCATCGAGGTCCGCTCGAGCGAAAGCGTGAAGCAGATGGTGGGCGAGGGGCTAGGTATCGGATTGATCTCCCTCTCCGCCGCGCGCGATTATGTGCAGTTCGAGAGGGTGCTTGCCTTCCCCTTTGAGGAGGAGGAGCTCAAGCGCAGGCTCTACATCGTCAAGCACAAAAACAGCATTCTCTCGCCCATCGCGCAGGTCTTTTACGACTACGCGCGGAAATATTACGAGAAGCATCCGGAAAAAGCGCCCGAGTGAGGGCGCTTTCCCTTTTATCGCAGACACAGGAAAATAGTGATTTACTTTTTGCACATGACAGGTTACAATAAAAAAGTTAAAGAGACCATACAAACAAACGGCCAAACGGCATGGCGGGAAGGCGGGGAGAGATACGATGCAGACGGTGCGCTCACAGCTCTTTGAGGGCATCACGAACGAGGAGTGCGCGCGGATGTTCCAATGCTTCGGCGCACGCGAGGCGGGCTATGAGGCCGGCGCGCTCATCAGCGAATTTGACGGGGAACAGAACGCCGTGGGCGTGCTGCTCTCCGGCAGCGCGGATCTCGTCCGGCTAGATGCCGACGGCAACCGCACCATCCTCGAAACGCTAGAGGAGGGCGGTGTGTTCGGCGAGGTGCTGGCGTTCTCCGGCGCGGGCGGCGACTCGATCTTTTTGGAGTGCCGGCGGGACTGCCGCGTGCTCTATCTCGACTATGACCAGATCACCAAGCGCTGCGAAAACGCCTGCCTGCACCACAGCATTTTGGTGCAGAATCTGTTCCGCCTGCTCTCGACCAAGACGCTGCGCTTGAGCGAGCGGGTGGAGGTGCTCTCGCGCCGCTCCATCCGCGAAAAACTGCTGTGCTACTTTGAGCAGCTCGCGCGGCGGGAGAAGTCGGAGACCGTCGCGCTGCCGTTTTCCCTCAGCGCACTGGCAGAGTACATCAGCGCCGACCGCAGCGCCATGATGCGCGAGTTGAAAAAGCTCAAGGAGGAGGGCGTTTTGCAGACGGAAAACCGTCGGATCACCCTTCTATCGTAGAAAATGCAGGAGAACTTGCATCAAAAATATTGAACTATACGATTGACGCAAGGAATCCATCATGATATAATGCAGGGCATCTACAAATATCCATAACGCTAATTTGGAGAAAAGAGGTTACGCTATGTATCGCATCGTCAGAAAAGAAGCGCTCAAGCCGACCGTCATCCTGTATGAGATCGAGGCGCCGATGGTGGCAAAGAAGGCCGAGCCTGGCCAGTTCATCATCCTGCGCGTCGATGAAAACGGCGAACGCATCCCCATCACGATCCATGACTACGACCGCGAGAAGGGCACCGTTACCATCATCGTGCAGACCGTCGGCGCGACCACCGAGAAGCTCAGCCACAAGCAGCAGGGCGAGTTCATTCAGGACTTCGTCGGCCCGCTCGGCCGTCCGACCGAGACCGAGGGCAAGAAGAAGGTCTGCGTGGTCGGCGGCGGCGTCGGCTGCGCCATCGCCTATCCCGTGCTCAAGAAGTTCCACGACTGCGGCGCGGAGGTCCACGCGGTCGTCGGCTTCAAGAACAAGGACGTTGTGATTTTGGAGGATAAGTTCAAGTCCGCCTCCGACGTGATGAAGCTCGTCACCGACGACGGCTCCTACGGCGAGAAGGGCCTTGTTACCGATGCGCTCAAGCAGCTCATCGAGGAGGGCAACCAGTACGACGAGATCTTCGCCATCGGTCCCGCCATCATGATGAAATTCGTCTCCAAGACGACCGAGCCCTATGGCATCCCCACCACCGTTTCCATGAGCCCCATCATGGTCGACGGCACCGGTATGTGCGGCGGCTGCCGCCTCACCGTCGGCGGTGAGACCAAGTTCGCCTGCGTGGACGGCCCCGACTTCGACGGCCACAAGGTCGACTGGGACGAGAGCCTCAAGCGCGGCAAGATGTACTTCGATTGGGAGCGTCATAAGCACGAAGAAGTCTGCAACCTGTTCAAGAAGGAGGTCCAGTAAGATGCCGAATATGAGCCTGAAAAAGAACGAGATGCCCTCTCAGGACCCCAACGTCCGCAACAAAAACTTTCTGGAGGTCGCCCTCGGCTACACCGAGGAGCAGGCGCTCGACGAAGCGGCCCGCTGCCTCAACTGCAAGAACCATCCCTGCGTCTCCGGCTGCCCCGTGCAGGTGAAGATCCCGGAGTTCATCAAGAAGATCACTGAGAAGGACTACGAGGGCGCCTATCAGGTCATCCATGAGACGTCCTCGCTGCCCGCCGTCTGCGGCCGCGTCTGCCCGCAGGAGACCCAGTGCGAGAGCAAGTGCGTCCGCGGCATCAAGGGCGAGCCGGTCGGCATCGGCCGTCTCGAGCGCTTTGTCGCCGACTGGCACAACGCCAACGTGCAGGAGGCGCCCGCCAAGCCCGAGCCCAACGGCCATAAGGTCGCTGTCATCGGCTCCGGTCCCAGCGGTCTGACCTGCGCGGGCGACCTCGCCAAGAAGGGATATGACGTCACCGTGTTTGAGGCGCTGCACCTCGCCGGCGGCGTGCTGGTCTACGGCATCCCCGAGTTCAGACTTCCCAAGGCCATCGTGCAGAAGGAAGTGGACGGTCTCAAGGCGCTCGGCGTCAAGGTCGAGACGAACATGGTCATCGGCCGCGTCGTGTCTATCGACGAGCTGATGAGCCAGTACGGCTTCGAGGCTGTGTTCATCGGCTCCGGCGCGGGCCTCCCGATGTTCATGCACATCCCCGGCGAGAACCTCTGCGGCGTGTACTCCGCCAACGAGTTCTTGACCCGCATCAACTTGATGAAGGCCTATAAGGAAGGCTCCGACACGCCCATCATGCCGCTTGCCGGCAAGAAGGTCGCCGTCGTCGGCGGCGGCAACGTCGCGATGGATGCGGCCCGCTGCTCCAAGCGTCTCGGCGCGGACGTCTACATTGTTTACCGCCGCGGCATGGAAGAGCTGCCCGCCCGTCACGAGGAGGTCGAGCACGCCGAGGAGGAGGGTATCATCTTCAAGACCCTCACCAACCCCGTCAAGATCAACGGCAACGAGAACGGCTACGTCGCCTCCATGACCTGCGTGGAGATGGAGCTGGGCGAGCCCGACGCCTCCGGCCGCCGCCGCCCGATCGAAAAGGTCGGCAGCGACTTCGACCTGCCGGTCGACTGCGTTATCATGTCTCTCGGCACCACGCCGAACCCGCTCATCAAGAACACCACGCCGGGCCTTGAGGTCAACCGCAAGGGCGGCATCGTGGTGAACGAGGAGGGTCTGACCTCTCACGCGAGCGTCTACGCCGGCGGCGACGCCGTCACCGGCGCGGCCACCGTCATCCTCGCCATGGGCGCGGGCAAGCTCGGCGCGAAGAGCATCGACGAGCAGCTCAGCAAGAAGTAAAGCCTACATAGCGAAACGAAGAGAGAGAGCCGACAAGGCTCTCTCTTTTGCTGCTGGGAAAGATTCCGGTACGATCACCACTTGATGACTTGCCCGCAGGAAAAACAGATTTTCTGTCCCGGGACAAGTATTCTGGCTCCACAGCTTGGACAGGAACAGACCCGGCCGTCCTCGGTGGTGGTTGTGACAACGGCAGCATTTGTGTCGTCGGCTGCGTTTGCGTCTGGCTTGCTCTCGCTCTGCTTTCCGGTAGTATTTTGCTTGATTTCATCAAGAAGCTGAATGACCTCGCCAATGGCATAAATACCCGCGCTTGCGACAAGTGCGGCTGCAAGGAAAAGGACAGTGAGGCCCCCAAGGTCCAATGTAAGAGCGAGGAGTAAGGCTGCGCAGAGGTTGACGATTGAATAGATTTTGAAAGCGCTTGCTATTCCGTTTTTTTGATAGTTCATTTTCTTTCCTCCCTAACAAGTAGTAATGTCATGATATGACACGGTTAGTATAAAACATTTTGTTTTATATGTCAATAAAACAAAATGTTTTACCTATACTTTTGGTGTAATCGAATTAAAGGGGAGAACACAAAATGTATAGGCGCATCCGGGATTTACGAGAGGACAGAGACCTTTATCAAAAGGATCTTGCGAACTACCTGAGGTGCTCGCAGGTCTGCTATTCGCACTACGAAATGGGGAAACGTGATATTCCATCCGACGTATTGATGAAGCTGGCTGATTTTTACCATACCAGTACAGATTATATTTTAGAGCGGACAGATGAAAAAAAGCCGTACCCTCCCAAGAAACAGGGACGGGGCGTGGAATAAAAACGCATCCCTTTGCCGAAGGCAAAGGGATGCGTTTTCTTATTCAAAAAGGCCCTTTTACTTCAGGCTCTCTGCCACAGCGACAGCCACCGCGACGGTCGCGCCGACCATCGGGTTGTTGCCCATGCCGAGGAAGCCCATCATCTCCACGTGCGCGGGCACGGAGGAGGAGCCGGCGAACTGGGCGTCGGAATGCATACGGCCCATGGTGTCGGTCATGCCGTAGCTGGCGGGGCCGGCGGCCATGTTGTCGGGGTGCAGGGTGCGGCCCGTGCCGCCGCCGGAGGCAACGGAGAAATACTTCTTGCCCTGCTCGATGCACTCCTTCTTATAGGTGCCGGCGACGGGATGCTGGAAGCGGGTGGGGTTGGTGGAGTTGCCGGTGATGGAAACGTCCACGCCCTCGGCGTGCATGATGGCCACGCCCTCGCGCACGTCGTCCGCGCCGTAGCAGCGCACGTTTGCGCGCTCGCCCTCGCTGTAGCGGATCTCACGCACGACGTTCAGCTTGCCGGTGAAGTAGTCGAACTGGGTCTGAACGTAGGTGAAGCCGTTGATGCGGCTGATGATCTGAGCAGCGTCCTTGCCGAGACCGTTGAGGATGACGCGCAGAGGCTCCTTGCGGGCCTTGTTGGCGTTCTTGACGATGCCGATGGCGCCCTCTGCGGCGGCGAAGGACTCGTGGCCGGCGAGGAAGGCAAAGCACTTGGACTCGTCGGAGAGCAGCATCGCGCCGAGGTTGCCGTGACCGAGACCGACCTTGCGGTCCTCGGCGACGGAGCCGTCGATGCAGAAAGACTGGAGGCCGACGCCGATCAGCTTGGCGGCTTCGGCGGCGGACTTCACGCCCGCCTTGAGCGCGATGGCCGCGCCCACGGTGTACGCCCAGCAGGCGTTTTCAAAGCAGATGGGCTGGATGCCCTTGACGATCTCGTAGGGATCAAAGCCCTTGGACTGGCAGAGCTCGCGGCACTCCTCCACGGAGGAGATGCCATACTGCGCGAGGACGCCGTTGATCTTGTCGATTCTTCTCTCGTAATTTTCAAACAGAGCCATTGTTTCGTCCTCCCTTCTTTATTCCTGACGCGGGTCGATGTACTTCGCCGCGTTATCCCACTGACCGTAGTGGCCCTTGGCCTTTTCCAGCGCGGTGTTGGCGTCGTCGCCCTTCTTGATGAAGTCCATCATCTTACCGAGGTTGACGAACTCATAGCCGATGATCTCATCCTGCGCGTTGAGCGCCATTCTGGTGCAGTAGCCCTCGGCCATTTCGAGGTAGCGCGGGCCCTTGGCGACGGTGCCGAACATCGTGCCGATCTGGCTGCGCAGACCCTTGCCGAGATCCTCGAGGGACGCGCCGACGGCGAGACCGTCCTCGGAGAAGGCGGACTGGGTGCGGCCGTAGACGATCTGCAGGAACAGCTCGCGCATGGCGGTGTTGATGGCGTCGCACAC
>DJRC01000060.1:13962-28622 GCA_002437735.1 Oscillospiraceae bacterium UBA6370
GCCATGGCGGCGGAGTGGGTCATGCCGGAGCAGCCGATGGTCTCGACCAGCGCCTCCTGAATGACGCCCTCCTTGACGTTGAGCGTCAGCTTGCACGCGCCCTGCTGGGGAGCGCACCAGCCGATGCCGTGGGTAAAGCCGGAAATGTCGGAGAGCTGCTTGGCCTGCACCCACTTACCCTCTTCGGGGATGGGAGCGGGACCGTGATATGCGCCCTTGGCGACCGGGCACATATGCTGAACTTCGGTCGTGTAAATCATGGTGATCTTCCTTTCTTATAATAGGAGTCCGCTGCCGCAGCGCGGACTTTAGCTGAGCTATCCGCATTGTATCAAATGTTGCAGACATTTGCAAGCCGTATTTCGCGCGGCTTCGCGCAAGGGGCTTTGTGCCATGTGTCGAGCTTTTTAAATGAGAATTGTGCAATGTGACAACAGCTCTTTTTGAGAAGCTGTATAATTTATCAATCTTGCCGTCTTGACGAATGGATATTTACGCGCTACAATAACACCATCAAATATGACAGATGCATGAGGAGTTCTAATACAATGTTCCGTTTTGCTGATGCAAAAATGAATAACGGTTCTTGTGCCGCCGCTGCCAGCTGTGCAGAGGCCGCTTCCTCCTGCGCTGCCGCCAACACCAACAATGGGATGGATAGCAAGGTGATGGACGCTGTTTTCGCAGCGTCCATTTTGATTTGCCTGTCCATTTATGGCCTGCGCGTATTGGTCCTGTCCATTCTGGGCCTGATCCTTTCCCATGCGGCACTTGGCATGAAATTGCAAGCGTAAGTATTGAAGCAGTTCGATACAGCGAAGCGGTCACGCCAAGCAGGCGGGGCCGCTTTTTTGTATAAATAATGAAAAAACAATTTTTGTTGAAAAGGAGAAACCAAGATGAAAAAGAAGTTTGCAGCCATGTTCATGGCAGCCGCTATGGTATTCACCATGGCAGCCTGCGGCCAGAAGGCCGATACCCCCAGCACTCCTGATGCGGACGCTTCCGGCGACCAGTCCGGCGCCGAGGTCCAGACCTTCGTTCTCGGCTCCTGCGGCCCGCTGACCGGCAGCGCCGCCATCTACGGTCAGGCCGTCGTCAACGGCGCGGAGCTTGCCGTCGAGGAGATCAACGCCAGCGATTCCACCGTCAAGTTCACCTTCCTCAAGCAGGACGATGAGGCCGATGGCGAAAAGTCCCTCAACGCCTACAACACCATGATGGACGAGGGGATGCAGGTCCTCGTCGGCCCCACCACCACCGGCGCATCCCTTACCGTTTCCGACCAGACGAACGCCGACCGCACCTTCATGCTGACCCCGTCCGCTTCCTCCCCCGACGTCACCTCCGGTAAGGACAACGTCTTTCAGGTCTGCTTCACCGACCCCAACCAGGGCACCGGCGCGGCTGACTACATCGCCGAGAACATGGCGGGCGCGAAGGTCGCCGTCATCTATCGTAACGACGACGCCTACTCCCAGGGCATCCGCGACACCTTTGTGAAGGAAGCCGAAGCCAAGGGCGCCTTCGAGATCGTCTCCGAGACCACCTTTACCGATGCTACCTCCACGGACTTCACCGTTCAGCTCACCGCCGCCAAGAACGCCGGCGCCGACCTCGTGTTCCTCCCCATCTACTATCAGCCTGCCTCCGTTATCCTCAGCCAGGCCAAGGCCATGAGCTATGAGCCCACCTTCTTCGGCGTGGACGGCATGGACGGCATCCTCACCATGCCCGGCTTCGATGCTTCTCTCGCCGAGGGCGTCATGCTCTTGACTCCGTTCTCCGTCAACTCCGAGGACGCCGCGACCCAGAGCTTCGTCAAGACCTACACCGAGAAGTACGGTGTGGAGCCCAACCAGTTCGCTGCCGATGCCTATGACGGCGTGTACATCGTCAAGGCCGCTCTTGAGAAGGCCGGCTGCACCGCCGACATGAGCTCTACCGACATCTGCGAGGCGCTCATCCAGGTCATGCCCACCCTCAGCGTGGACGGCCTCACCGGTAAGGCTATGACGTGGAACGCCGAGGGCGAGGTCTCCAAGGCTCCTCTCGCCGCCGTCATCGAGAACGGCGAGTACGTCATGAAGTAATTCCGCTTCCTTTCGTTTCATACGTCTCTCTCTTCGGGCCCGGCTGTCGGGGGCGCAAGCCCCCGACGGCCAAAGCCCTATTCTATGGCGGAAACAAAGGCAGGGGAGAGGGCAGACGCTTGCCCTTGTTTCTGCCACAGAAAAAGATAAGATCGGGAAAAAGGGGTGTTTTTTCTATGGAATTTTTATCGTACCTCATCAGCGGCATCAGCCTCGGCAGCGTGTACGCCATCATCGCGCTCGGCTACACGATGGTCTACGGCATCGCCAAAATGCTGAACTTCGCCCACGGCGACGTCATCATGGTCGGCGGCTACATTTCGTTCTGCGCGATGTTCTATCTGGGACTGCCCAACATCGTAGCCGTCCTGCTCGCGGTCGTCGTCTGCACGGTGCTCGGCATCGTGATCGAGCGCCTGGCCTATAAGCCGCTGCGCTCGGCGCCCAGCCTCGCGGTGCTCATCACCGCCATCGGCGTGAGCTACTTCCTGCAAAACTCCGCACTGCTGATCTGGAAGGCCGCCGCGCGTGTTTATCCCCCCGTGGTCGAGGGAACGGCGAGCCTTTTCAACGGCCAGCTTTCCATCTCCTACATTTCGCTCCTGACCATCGCGGTCTGCGTCGTCATCATGCTCGCGCTGACTGCCTTCGTCAACAAGAGCAAGATGGGCAAGGCCATGCGCGCCTGCTCCGAGGATAAGGCGGCGGCGCAGCTCATGGGCATCAACGTCAACGCGACCATCTCCGCGACCTTCGCCATCGGCTCCGCGCTCGCGGCCGTCGCCGGCGTGCTGCTCTGCTCGTTCAATACGTCGCTCATGCCGACCACCGGCTCCATGCCCGGCATCAAGGCGTTCACCGCCGCCGTGTTCGGCGGCATCGGCTCCATCCCCGGCGCGTTCCTCGGCGGACTGCTCCTTGGCATCATCGAGGCGCTGGCCAAGGCGTACATCTCCACGACGCTCGCCAACGCCATCGTGTTCGCGGTGCTGATCGTGGTGCTGCTCGTCAAGCCCGCGGGACTCCTCGGCAAGTATGTGCCGGAGAAAGTGTGAGGTGGCAACTATGGCAAAGCTGACAACGAAATTCAAGTCTTTGAAAAAGACCACCAAGGTCGACTTCGCGACCTACCTCGGCGTGATCGCCGTCTTCATCGTCGTGACCGTTCTGCAGAACGGCGGGATGCTCAACCGCAAGACGCTCGGTCTGCTCGTACCAATCTGTTGCTATATGTCCATGGCGGTCTCGCTGAACCTGACCGTCGGCATCCTCGGTGAGCTGAGCCTCGGCCACGCGGGCTTTATGAGCGTGGGCGCGTTCAGCGGCGTCATCGTCTCGCAGAGCCTGCTCACGGCGGTCCCCAGCGCGCCGGTGCGCCTTGCCATCGCCATGGTCGTCGGCGCGATCTTCGCCGCCATCGTGGGCCTGCTCGTCGGCACGCCGGTGCTGCGGCTCCAGGGCGACTACCTCGCCATCGTGACGCTCGCCTTCGGCGAGATTATCGCGGACCTCATCAACTGCCTGCTCGTCGGCTATGACGCTTCGGGCCTGCACATTCTCTTCAACGTTTCCGGTACCAAGACGATCGACGACCTCGGTCTCGACGCCACGGGCTACGCCATCATCAAGGGCGCGCAGGGCGCGACCGGCACCAAGACCATCGCGGGTCTTACTGCGGGCTTCATCCTCGTGATGGTGACGCTCATCATCGTGCTCAACCTCACGCGCTCCCGCGCGGGCCGCGCCATCATGGCCATCCGCGATAACCCTATCGCCGCGCAGTCCGTCGGATTGAACCTCACGAAGTATAAGCTCATGGCTTTCGTCACCTCCGCCGCCCTCGCCGGCGCGGCCGGCGCGCTCTACGGCTTGAATTACTCCTCGCTCCAGTCGGTCAAGTTCAACTTCAATACCTCCATCCTCGTGCTGGTGTTCGTGGTGCTCGGCGGGCTCGGCAACATCTGGGGCAGCCTCCTCTCCGCTGCCGCGCTGACCATCCTGCCCGAGGCGCTGCGCCAGTTCGCGGATTACCGTATGCTGGTCTACGCCATCGTGCTCATCTTCGTGATGCTCGCGACCAACAATCCCCGGTTCAAGGCATTTTTCGCAAAGCTGCTCCCGCGCCGGCATAGCGCCGAAGAAAAGGAGGTTTGACCATGACGCAGAAAACAAAGCTCGTTCCCGTTACCCGTGAGCCGGCGCTGCTACCGGAGCGCGACGCGGACAAGTCTCCCGTCCTCGAATGCATCGACCTCGGCATCACCTTCGGCGGCTTGAAAGCGGTCGACAGCTTCAACATCACCATCGGCCGCACGGAGATCGCGGGCCTCATCGGCCCCAACGGCGCGGGCAAGACGACCATCTTCAACCTGCTCACGAAGGTCTATCAGCCCACGCACGGCACCATCCTTCTCAACGGCAAGGACATTCACGGTCTCAACACCGCGCAGATCAACCGCGCGGGCATCGCGCGCACCTTCCAGAACATCCGCCTGTTCCAAAACCTCTCGGTGGAGGAGAACATCACCACCGCCATGGACACCCAGATGCACTACGGCATGGCCGAGGGCATCCTCCGCCTGCCGCGCTTCTGGCGCGAGGAGCGCGTGGTCCACGAGCGCGCGATGGAGCTGCTCTCCATCTTCCACATGGAGGAGCTTGCCAACGCCAAGGCCGGAAGCCTGCCCTACGGCGCGCAGCGCCGTCTGGAGATCCTCCGCGCGCTGGCGACGAATCCATGCCTGCTGCTGCTCGACGAGCCGGCGGCCGGCATGAACCCCAGCGAGACGGCGGAACTGATGGAGAACATCCGCTCCATCCGCGATACCTTCAAGATTGCGGTGCTGCTCATCGAGCACGATATGAACCTCGTCATGAACATCTGCGAGGGCATCGCCGTGCTGAACTTCGGGCGCATCATCGCCAAGGGCTCGCCCGACGATATCCAGAACAACCCCGAGGTCATCGAAGCATACCTCGGCAAGAAGAAGGAGGCGTAACGATGGCGCAGATCTTAAAAGTTGATGATATCCATGTGTACTACGGCAGCATCCACGCCGTCAAGGGCGTTTCCTTTGAGGTCAACGAGGGCGAGGTTGTCACGCTCATCGGCGCGAACGGCGCGGGCAAATCCACCATTCTGAATACGATCTCCGGCCTGCTGCACCCCAAGATGGGCAGCGTCCTCTTTGAGGACCATGACCTCAAGGGCGTCGCGCCGCATAAGATCGTCGAGCACGGTCTGGCGCAGGTCCCCGAGGGACGCCACATCTTCCAGCAGATGACCGTGGAGGAGAATCTGCAGATGGGCGCGTACACGCAGCCCAATTCCACCATCGAGCCGGGCATCGCGGACGTTTACGAGCGCTTCCCGCGTTTGAAGGAGCGCCGCCGTCAGATCGCCGGCACGCTCTCCGGCGGCGAGCAGCAGATGCTCGCGATGGGCCGTGCGCTCATGAGCAAGCCCAAGCTCCTCATGCTCGACGAGCCGTCCATGGGTCTCGCGCCCATTCTGGTCGAGCAGATCTTCGACATCATCCGTGAGCTGCACGCCGCGGGCACGACCATCCTGCTCGTGGAGCAGAACGCGCAGGCGGCGCTCTCCGTCGCCGACCGCGCCTATGTGCTCGAGACCGGCAAGATCTCGCTCACCGGCACCGGCGCGGAGCTGATGGCCAGCGACGCGGTGCGCAAGGCGTACCTCGGCGGCTGAGTCCTTCAAAATCGAATCTCTTGACGCGGTGACGCGGCCCTGCTATCATAGACATAAGATAGGGGGCCGCGTTATGCAGTTTTATGAATTTGGCGACGCGCTTCGTCCGCTGGGCGAAAAAGCGCCGAAGAAATGGGAAAATGTACTGGCTCTGCTCGAGCCGTCGGAGCTTTCCACGGTCGCGCTGCCCGATACGCTCACGCCGCCGCTCACGTCGGACAGCGTGTACGGCTCGCAGCTGTGCGCACTCCTAACCGATCAGAACGGCATCACCGGCCATATCCGCATCCCGGCACGGGGCAGTCAGGCCGCCCGCCGCTTCGCGTTCTCGTGGTCGCAGGGCAACGTGCTCATCGTCGATCACGACCGCGTGGTCGCAAACTGCCTCGACGCCATCCGCGCCATGCGTCCGCATAATGCCGACGGGGCGGATAATTTTCTTGCCGACCTGCTGCTCACACTGGTGCGGGACGATCTTGCGGTGCTCGAACAGCTTGAGGAGCGCATCGCGAATCTGGAGCAGGAGGTCCTGTCCGACAACACGGACCGCTTCATCCACCGCATGAGCGCCATCCGCAAGGAGGTCAGCCGCGCGGATCGCTTCTACGCTCAGCTCGCCGATTTCGGCGCGTCGCTGCTGGAGGAGGCGGACGACCTCTTTGACAAGCACTCCGCCCGCCGCATGAATTATTTTCTGCGCCGCGTGGAGGCGCTGAAAAATGAGACGGAGCGCCTGCGGGAATACGCCATGCAGGTGAGCGGCGAGTACCAGTCGCAGGTGGACATCGCGCAGAACCGCGTCATGCAGCTTTTGACCATCGTGACGACGATCTTCCTGCCGCTCTCGCTCATCGTCGGCTGGTACGGCATGAACTTCGATATGCCGGAGCTGAGCTGGGAATACGGCTATCCCGTGGTCATCGTGCTGGCGGTGGTCATCGTCGCCGTGCTGATCCGCTACTTCAAGCGCAAGAAATGGTTTTGAGAAAATAAGAAGGAAGTCCGCCGCAGCGGACTTCCTTCTTTGCCATAAGAGGAGCTTACAGGCTCTTCTCGTAGCTCTCGATCATCTTCTTGACCATCTGGCCGCCGACGGAACCGGCCTCGCGGGAGGTCAGGTCGCCGTTGTAGCCCTGCTTGAGGTTGACGCCGACCTCGCTGGCGGCTTCCATCTTGAACTTGTTCATGGCCGCGCGGGCCTCGGGAACGTTGAGCTTGTTGGTATTCTTGCTGGACATAATGATTTTCTCCTTTTGTTTGAATGTTTGGTTGGGTTTGTTGCTTTTGGGTATCGCAAACATAGCTTTGCCGAATTTTTTGCCGGTATGCAAAGTGAAGGGAGGTAAGTTTTGTTAAAAAGAGAGAAAAGGGTATTTCCCGGCGGCGCGAGTTATGCTATCATAAAAAGACAATAGACCGCCGTTGGGCGGGAAACGAGAGGAGAAGCGGACGTGGAAAAGATCAAAAAGAATTTTGGCTTTGGCTTTATGCGCCTGCCGATGCAGGGCGAAGAGGTCGACCTCGTGCAGACGCGGCAGATGGTGGACGCCTTTCTGGCGGCCGGCTTCAACTATTTTGACACCGCCCACGGCTATCTGGACGGGAGAAGCGAAATGGCGCTGAAGGCCTGCTTGACGAGCCGCTATCCGCGTGAGGACTACGTTCTGACCGACAAGCTGACGGCAAATTTTTTCAAAACGGAGGCGGATATCCGGCCTTTTTTTGAAAGTCAGCTCGCCGCCTGCGGTGTGGACGATTTCGACTTCTATCTGATGCACGCGCAGAGCATGAAAAATTTTGAGCATTTCAAGGCCTGCCGCGCCTATGAGACGGCGTTCGCGCTCAAGGATGAGGGCAAGGTGCGCCACGTCGGCATCTCGTTCCACGACAGCGCGGAGATGCTCGACCGCATCCTGACCGAATACCCGCAGCTCGAGGCTGTGCAGCTGCAGTTCAACTATGTGGACTACGACGACCCCGCCGTGCAGAGCCGCAGGTGCTATGAGGTCTGCCAAAAGCACGGCAAGCCGGTCATCGTGATGGAGCCGGTCAAGGGCGGCAACCTCGCCCGCCTGCCGGAGGATGCCGCGGCGGTGCTGGACGCCCTGCACGGCGGCAGCAGCGCGAGCTACGCCATCCGCTTTGCGGCGGGCTTCCCGGGCATCAGGATGGTGCTCTCCGGCATGAGCGACCTGCGGCAGGTGGAGGACAACATTGCCTTCATGCGCGACTTTAAGCCGCTTGACGAGACGGAGCTTGCCGCAGTCAAAAGGGTGCAGGAGATATTCCGCAGCAAGGGTCTCATCCCCTGCACGGCCTGCCGCTACTGCACGAACGGCTGCCCGCAGCACATCTCGATCCCCGACCTCTTCGCGGTGATGAACGCCAAGCAGATCCACCGCGACTGGAACGCGGACTACTATTATAACGAGGTCTACACCAAGAGCGGCGGCAAGGCATCCGACTGCATCCGCTGCGGCAAATGTGAAAGGGTCTGCCCGCAGCACCTGCACATCCGCGACCTGTTGGCGGATGTCGCCGCGGAATTTGAAAAAAAGGGCTGAGCGCATTGCGCTCAGCCCAGCTTTTCGTATTTCAGAGCTTCCACAAGCTCGGCAAGGAACATCCCGTTGGCTGGCTTTCCGCCGTCTACGCACAGATGACCGAAATACCGGTTCCAGACATCACGGTCACCGCGCTCCCAGGTGATCTCGATGGCGTGGCGGATGGCGCGTTCCACGCAGAAGGCGGTCGTGCCGTTCCGACGCGCGACACAGGGATAGATGACCTTGGTGACGGCGTGCAGCAGAGAGGGATCGTCCAGCGCGAGCAGCGCGGCGTCGTGAATATAGCCGTAGCCCTTGAGACCGGGCGACATCCCAAGCTCATGCAGGATGGAGGTCACAAGCAGGGAGGGCGGGTGCAGCGCGCTGCGCGTGCTCTGCGCCGCTGTGCCGCGCATCCGGTCAAACAGCGCCTCGAAGGCAAAGGGCTTGGGCAGAAAATAATCGACCCGCAGCTCCGTCGCCTCCGCTAGCATGTGATCGGACACGAAGGCAGAGATGAGAAATATCTCGCTCGCGCAGCCCTCGCGCCGCAGCTGCCGCAGGACGCGGATGCCGTCCATGCCCGGCAGTGCCGGGTCCAGAACGAGCAGCTCCAGCTCGTGCGCGTGTATCCTTTCCAGAACCTCATGCCCATTGCAGGCAAGCTCGACCGTGAATAAGCCTGTCTCTTCCATTGCGTCCCGCAGCATCGTGCGGAACTCCTCGTTGGCATCTGCCAACAAAACCGATCTTCGCCGCTCCATGCAGTTTTGATTGCCTCCCCGATGTGTTTTTGAACACGATTTTCTCTGTTGTCTAAAATAGCACAAAAGCTTTCGGGTTTCAACAAAAATGCGTATGACTTGACGAAAAAATGCTCGACAAATTTCGCGCCCCTCCGAGGAAAAGCACAGCAAAGAAAACTGCGTCCCTGCCGCAGACAGGGACGCCGCTTCGGTTATTGATCATCGGAGGAGGAAGACTCCGCGCCGGCGCGCAGCGCCTCCGCCTCGGCCTTGGCCTCGGCGAGCAGCCTGCGCTCGCCCTTGGTTTTGCACACGCTCTCGTCGAATTGTGCCCACAGGTCGGGACGGCGCAGCATCGTGCGGATGTAGCTCTGCTTGCGCCGCCATTTCTCCACGTTGCCGTGGTGGCCGGAGAGCAGCACATCCGGCACGCGGCGTCCGTGCCACTCATCGGGGCGGGAATACTGGGGATACTCCAAAAGACCGTTCCAGTGCGATTCCTCCGTGAAGCACTCCTCGTCCGGCAATACGCCAGGCACCATGCGGCACACGGCGTCCGCGAGCGCCATCGCGGGGATCTCGCCGCCGGTGACGACGAAATCGCCCATGCTGATCTCCTCGTCCACGCACGCGTCGATGAAGCGCTGGTCGATGCCCTCGTAGTGTCCGCAGACGAGAATGAGGTGGTCATAGGCCTCCTTCAGCTCGCGTGCGACGATTTGCGTGAAGGTGCGCCCGCAGGGGGAGAGATAGATGGTATAGCCTCTTGAGCCGGCCTCCTCGCACACATGCGCCCAGCAGCGGTAGAGGGGATCGGCCTGCATCACCGCGCCGCGTCCGCCGCCGTAGGGGTAGTCGTCCACCTGCATCTGCTTATTCGTGGTGAAGCTGCGGATCTGGTGGGTCTTGATGACGATATAGCCCCGCTCCTGCGCGCGGCCGAGGATGCTCGCGTGCATCATCGCGTCCACCGCGTCGGGGAAGAGGGTGAGAATGTCAATCCGCATTGGTTTCCAGCCCCTCGATCATTTTGACGTAAATTTCGCGCTTTTCCGCGTCGATGTCCACAATGAAAATATCCTGCACGGCGGGGATTAGGTAGCACTTCTCCGGTCCGCGGACCTTGTAGAGCTTGTGCGCGGGGTAGGTGAGGACCTCCTCGACGGTGCCGACATAGCGGTGGATGAAGTCCTCATAGACCTGCATCCCGATGAGCTCGGCATCAAGAAATTCTCCCTTTTTGAGCTGCACCTCGCTGCGCTTGATGGAGAGGATCTTGGTTTTCAGCGTTTCCGCGGCGGTCATATCGTCCCAGCCGGGGAAGTGCATGAGCACCATGTCGCCCTGTATGCGGCGGTCGGTGGGGCGGAACTGCGTGCCGTCCATATAGAGGGCCTTGAAGCCGGCGAGTTGCGCTGGCGTCACGTCCCACGGCTGCACCTTCACGTCGCCCTTCACGCCGTGCGTGTTGACGATCTGACCGACCTCGATGAATTCGGGCGCCTCGGATCTGGCGGGCTTACCCTTGGAAAAGATACCCATGGCGGGGACCTCCTTGCGTTTGACATATTTTTTTCAGTATAACCGAAAAGCGGCGCAAGGGCAAGTGCAGATTTTATCCCGCGCTTGACGCGGCGGCGGCATTTGTGCTATAACGGTAGCAACGAAACCGCGAGAGGAAAGGAAGTCTTGCTATGCTCATTTCCACCAAGGGCCGCTACGCGCTGCGCGTCATGCTGGAGCTGGCGCAGGGCGAGCCGGGAGAGTGTATGCCGCTGCCGGTGATCGCGCAGCGGCAGGGTATTTCCGAAAAATATTTAGAGAGCATCATCGCCGTGCTCGCGCGCGCGGGACTGGTCGAGGGTCAGCGCGGCAAGGGCGGCGGCTACCGCCTCAGCCGGGAGCTGAAGGACTATTCGGTCGGCGAGATCGTCCGGCTGACGGAGGGTTCGCTCGCGCCCGTTTCCTGTCTGGAGGGGGAGAACACCTGCCCGCGCGCGGACAAGTGCCTCTCACTGCCCGTGTGGGAGAAGCTCGACACGCTCATCAACGACTATCTCGACAGCGTTTCGCTCGCCGACCTGCTGGCTGAGGGCGGCGGGAACGGCTGCGGCATCTGAGCCGCGGTAAAGCCTGCCGGAGAGCAATACAATAGGAGCGCCGCTCGAATGAGCGGCGCTCCTATTGTATTGGTGCATTCAGACACCAAAAAAGGGGCGCGGGAATCGAAAGATTCCCGCGCTCCTTTGCGTGTGTGGTTATTGGGTGCTTTGGCCGCCGACGGTAAAGTATTCGCCTGTATTCAGCCACGCGCCGCCGCAGCCTTCCCATGCCCGGCACCAGATGTAATAAGTGCCGGTTTCGCCGAAGCCCCCAACATCGTTGACCGAGTAGATCTTCTCACCGTCCGCGTTCGGCGCCGCTTGAGCAGAGGAGAGCGTTTTCAATATCCGCACATTGCTGTCACTTGCCGGATTGCTTTCATCCGGTGCGCTGTTCGTCCTCGTATAAGCCACATGCACCGGCGCATCGCCGACGTATTTCGTCCTTACGCTGATATTTCTGTGGGCGGGGTCTTTGCCCGTCTGAGTGTTCACGCCCAGCTGGGGATTGCACACCCAGATGTCCACGTTCTGCGTCAAGCCCTCATCCGGGAAATACCAGCCTTTGCTTTCGTCCAGCTTCAGAGCCCCCTCAGAGATGGTCACAGTGACCTTTCCGGTCTCATGCATAGGCGGCTCGGTGGTGCTGTCGCCCGAGATGCTCTGTGCTCTCGCAAGCTGGCCCGACGAAAGGGAAGCATCGAGGCACACGCCGTATGTGGATGGCATGCCGCCCGTTATCTTAGGCCCGTTGATCTGATGGGCGGCACCATCAATGCTAGTCCAGCCCCTAATTGATATCTTGCTGGCGTCCACGGCTGTGATGGCGGCGACGCCGTTCAGGTTGATGTAGATTTTGCCGGTGGCGTTTGGCCCGGAAGCGAACCGGGGGGCGCTTGCCTTGTTCTCGCTCAGGCTGATCGGTGCGCCGACGGTGGCGGTGTATGTGCCGATCTCACCGTAGTTGGTGCCATTGTATGCCGCCGAAACCTTAAAGGTGATCTCCATCGGTGCGTCGGGAGATTTTATTACACGGACACCCTTTACATCGGTTTCTGAACCAGTCACAATCTCAAGATTGTCTGCCCAGCCGGTAGCCGTAATTGTCCATGCAAGCGCGACCTCGCCCCTTGTGTTTGCGCTGAGCTGCATTTCATTCGTCTTCTCCGGCAGCGTATACGTTCCTTGCCCGTATTTCAGCGGCCACGCAGCGTCGCTGATGGCCCATTCGGTCTGGGTCGTCTTCTCGCTGTCCAGCCAAGACTTTATCTGCGTCTTGATGTATGCATTTGTGTAGGCCGCGCCTGTCAGTGCCGTCAGCTCGTCAGCATTTGCCGCAGCTGTTGTCAGTTCTGTTGTCAGACTGTTGCATTCGGCTTGGGATGCGAAAGTCTGTGCAGCTTTTGCCCTGTCGATTGCAGCTTTCAATGCGGTGTACTCTGCATTCCCTGCCAAAATAAACTTCACACCATTTGTAACGGCATTTTCCTCAGTTTCGCCCGGCAGGACATAAATCGTGTCCGGATTGGTTGCCTTTGTTACATCTGTCTCAACTGTAAACTCGCGCAGCTTCGCCTCAGCCACCGCCAGCGCTGCCTCAAATGCGCCCTTATCCAGCGCCTTGACGGTCACGGTTACCGATGCGATCAGCGTGCCGTTGTAGGTACAGCCGGAGGGAACCGTGAAGGTGGTCGTTGCCGTATAATTGCCCGCAGTCGTGCTGCTATAGTTTGCACCGTCCGCCCAGCTCCATCCCGCCGCAGCCGCCTTGACGGTCGAGCCGTCCTTGACGTTCAGCGTGATCTCCGTGGGAAGTTCCGCCAGCGCAGCGGAGGAGTTTGTGCCGTAATCCACGTTGACGGCGGCTATAGCTGCAATGCCCGTGATCTCCTTTAGGGTCACACCGCCGCCCGAGCTGCCGCCAGATACGGTCGGAGTCTTCGCGCCGCCCTCGGTCTCGGTCTCCTTGACGGTTAGCGTGCCGCTGACGGTCACGCCGCTCGCCGACACGACCAGCGAGATCACCAGACCGGAGCCGGTCAGCGCCACTCTGGCGTCAATGCTCAGCTTGCCGACCGACGCGCCGTGCTTGATATCAAGCTGTGCGCCCTCTGCGTCCTTGTCGATCCGGAGCGTTTCCACGTCCGCGTTCAACGCCACATTGGCGCGGCTCAGAAGCTCCACAAGCTTCGCAGGGACTTCAATCCGAATATTCTGATCCGACGTCTTTTCCAGGTCGATCACGAGCGTGCCGAGCGCACCTTTGAAGGTGCTGTCCTGCGTGAGACGGCACGGCAGGCCAATCTCCACGCGTTCCAGCGCTGTGTCGCCCATCAAGCGCAGATGCACGCCCTCCTTCTGCAGCCGGACCACACCGCTGACCCGAACGCCGTCCAGATAGACGGAGTTCGCACCGCCGCCCTTGACGATCACGCTGCCGAGGACAGTCACATTTTTGAGCGTGACGTTGCCCTCGCCCACGCTCTCCGCGATGATGAGGTCGCCGGCGACGGTCTGATTTTCCAGCGTCGTTCCGGCCTTTTCAATGACTGTTTCCTGCACGCTCTTGCGCACACGGTCGAGCGTGACCACGGCCTCCGCGCGGGTGATGGAGCCGAGCGCGCCGAACGTGCCGTCGGGATAGCCGTTCATGTAACCGGCCTCCGCGGCTGCGCCCACGCTGCCCTTTGCCCACGCGGGGATGGACGCGGCGTCCGCAAAGGCATCTGTGCGCTCCTCATTCGCGGCAAGGTCCAACGCACGCGCGAGCATCGCCGCCGCCTCGGCGCGGGTGACAGGCTGATTCGGGCAGAACATCCCGCCGCTGCCCTGCGCGTAGCCTGCCGCCGCAGCCTTCGCCACCTCGGCATAGAACCAGTCGCGCTCCATCACGTCGGAAAAGGAAATGGCGCTCTCCACCGTGAAGCCCAGCGTGCGGTTCATCAGTTTGACAAATTCCGCGCGGGTCACGGTGCCGTTGGGGCGGAAGCTGCCGTCGCCATAGCCGTCGATCAAACCATCGTCCTGCCACGCGCTGAGCGTTTCCGCCGCCCAGTGACCGGACGTATCGCTAAATGTGGCCGTGGCGGGAACCGCGGACAGCAGCATGACCGCGGACAGTAGCCATGCCGACAGTCTCTGAACGAATGTGCTCTTCTTCATAGATGATCCTCCTATTGATCGAGTGTTTGAAAAAAGAGAATGTCTGCACCCTCCGCAGGAGGGAGCAAGGGGATATCCCCTTGCCAAAATTTATTTTTCCGTTAGGGCGTCGAAGCCATCTTCTGCCTGCCGGATTGTCTTTTGGATGATGTCTGCCGCCATCGTGTGCAGGTCGAGCGCCAGCACCTGCGCTGTGACGGCCCGCCGCTTCCTCAGCGAAATGTCGTAGAGCTTGAGCGCACAGTCCAGAAAGCGGGCGGTCTCGGCTTCGGCAGTAAAGTAGAGGTCGCACGGCACCG
>DJRC01000037.1:0-24897 GCA_002437735.1 Oscillospiraceae bacterium UBA6370
ATCTGGAGCGAGATCATGGGCAGCGACCACTGCCCCGTGATGCTGGAGCTGGAATGAACGGAAAAGGCGGACGTCCACGGGCGTCCGCCTTTTGTGCTGCCGCCGAATTTCAGAGCGGAACGAACATTTGTTTGAAAAAGAGCTTGTGCTATGCGGTGGAATGTGGTACAATAATATACTTCAAAAACGACGCGGAGAGGGTGAGAGCATGAGCGTACATGAGGGGCACCGACAGAGAAAAAAGGAGCAGTTCCGCGAGCATGGGCTGGACGCTTTTGCCGACCATGAGGCGTTGGAACTGCTGCTCTATTACGCCATTCCGCGGCAGGACACGAACCCCATCGCGCACCGTCTGCTCGAGCGCTTCGGCTCGCTCGAGGGCGTGTTTTCCGCGCCGGCCTATGAGCTGCAGAAAGTCGAGGGCGTGGGCGAGAACGCCGCGACGCTCATTCGGTTGATTTTCCCGCTCTGCCGCCGCGTGCGCACGAGCGGCGGCAGGCATGAGGTCATTTTCAACACGCGCGAGAATATCGGCGCGTATTTCATCGAGCTGTTCCTCGGCGAGCGGCGGGAGGTCTTTTACGAGGCTTGTCTGGACGCGAAGGGCAAGCTGCTCGCCTGCTTCCGTCTGGCGGAGGGCAGCGCGGATCAAGTGACGATCAACATGCGCACCGTGGTGGAGAACGCGCTCAACGCCAACGCGAGTTTGGTGGTGCTGTCGCATAACCATCCGAGCGGCGTGGCGCTGCCGAGCAAGGAGGATAACCAAACGACCTTACAGATCAAGCGGGCGCTTGCGGACATCGGCGTACAGCTGGTGGACCATGTGATCGTCGCGGACGGGGACTTTGTGTGCCTGCGCGACAACGGACTTTTGGATTGAGGAGGCAGACCATGGAATTCAAGCTCCATGCGCCCTTTCAGGCGACCGGCGACCAGCCGGAGGCCATTGCCGCGCTTGCACGCGGCGTTGAATTGGGACTGGACGAGCAGGTGCTGCTCGGCGTGACCGGCTCGGGCAAGACGTTCACGATGGCGAGCGTGATCGAAAAGGTCCAGCGTCCCACGCTGGTGCTGGCACACAACAAAACGCTCGCCGCGCAGCTGTGCGCGGAGTTCAAGGAGTTTTTTCCCGAGAACGCGGTGGAATACTTCGTCAGTTACTACGACTACTACCAGCCCGAGGCGTATATCCCGCATACAGACACCTACATCGCCAAGGACGCCTCGACGAACGAGGAGATCGACCGCCTGCGCCTGAGCGCGACCTGCGCGCTGCTTGAGCGGCGGGACGTGATCGTGGTCTCGTCCGTGAGCTGCATCTACGGCCTCGGCGAGCCGGACGACTTCGCCAAGCTGATGATCTCGCTGCGCCCGGGACAGACGATGGAGCGCGACGAGCTGCTGCGCCGTTTGGTGGAGGACCGCTACGAGCGCAACGACGTGGCCTTTGAGCGCAACCGCTTCCGCGTGCGCGGCGACGCGGTGGACATCTACCCCGCCTATTGGCGCGACCGCGCGGTGCGCGTGGAGTTCTTCGGCGACGAGATCGACGCCATCCGCGAGTTCCAGCCCGTGACCGGCGTGGTGACGAAGACCCTGCAGCACACGGTCATCTATCCCGCGTCGCACTATGTGACGACCAAGGACAAGATGGAGCGCGCCATCGAGGAGATCGAGCGCGAGCTGGAGGTACGGGAGAAGTTCTTCACCGACAACGGGCAGGCGGTGGAGGCGCAGCGCATCCACCAGCGGACGAGGTACGATATTGAGATGATGCGCGAGCTGGGCTACTGCACGGGCATCGAGAACTATTCGCGCGTCATTTCCGCGCGGCCCGAGGGGTCCGCGCCCATGACGCTGCTCGACTACTTCCCCAAGGACTTTCTGCTCTTTGTGGACGAGAGCCATGTGACGCTGCCGCAGGTGCGGGCGATGTACAACGGCGACCGTGCGCGCAAGGACGCGCTGGTGCAGTACGGCTTCCGCCTGCCCTGCGCGTACGACAACCGCCCGCTCAGGTTTGAGGAATTTGAACAGCGTGTGCATCAGCGCATTTACGTCTCTGCGACGCCGGGCGACTATGAGCGCCAGCGCGCGGGGCAGATTGTGGAGCAGGTCATCCGCCCGACGGGGCTGCTCGATCCGCGCGTGGAGGTGCGTCCCGTCACGGGACAGATTGACGACCTTGTGGGCGAGATCAACGCGCGCGCCGCGCGCAATGAGCGCGTGCTGGTGACGACGCTGACGAAGAAGATGGCGGAGGATCTGACGGAATATCTGCGCACGGTGGGCGTGCGCGTGCGCTATATGCACGCGGACGTGGAGACCATTGAGCGCATGGAGCTCATCCGCGACCTGCGGCTGGGCGAGTTCGACGTGCTCGTCGGCATCAACCTGCTGCGCGAGGGCCTCGACCTGCCGGAGGTGTCGCTCGTCGCCATCCTCGACGCGGATAAGGAGGGCTTTCTGCGCAGCGAGACGAGCCTTGTGCAGACCATCGGCCGCGCCGCGCGAAACGCGGACGGATTGGTCATTCTCTACGCCGACACGGTCACGCCGTCGATGAAGCGCGCCATGGACGAGACGGAGCGCCGCCGCGCCATTCAGGACAAATACAACAAGGAGCACGGCATCGTGCCGCAGACCATCCGCAAGGACGTGCGCGAGATCCTGGAGATCTCCAAGAAGGACGAGGACGGCGCGCGCCGGCGCGGCAAGCGCAAGCTCTCGGAGCGCGAGCGGGACGAGGAGATCCGCAAGCTCGAAAAGCAGATGCAGGAGGCGAGCCGGATGCTCGAGTTCGAGTATGCCGCCGTGCTGCGCGACCGCATCATCGAGCTGCGCAAGGAACAAAAATAAAGAGAGAACGAGCCATGAAAAAATACCTTCCCTATCTGAATATCCTCGGCGCGGCGTTCTGCTGGGGCTGCATCGGGCTGTTCAACCGCCTTCTGATGCGCGCGGGCATGGGCGCGGCGAACATCGTCGTCATCCGCAATTTCGGCGGGCTCGTGCTGCTGACGCTCATTTTTGCGCTGACGGACCGGAGCGTATTTCATGTGGAACCGAGGCATCTGCCCATCTTTTTCGGCACGGGCGTGGTGAGCATGGTCTTTTTTACGCTGTGCTACTTCAAGTGTCAGGAGCTGTGCTCGCTGGCGGTGAGCGCCATTCTGCTCTACACCGCGCCGGCGATGGTCGTGCTGATGAGCGCGGCGGTGTTCCGCGAGAAGATCACGAAACGAAAAATTCTGGCGCTCGCGTTGGCGCTGCTCGGCTGCTCGTTTGTGACGGGCGTGTGGAGCGGAGACGCGAACGTGACGGCGGCGGGCGTGCTGTTCGGACTGGGCGCGGGCTTCCTTTACGCGCTCTATTCCATCTTCGCGCCGTTCGGCCTGCGGCACTACACGCCGTTCACCGTGGTGTACTGGACGTTCGTGTTCGGCGGGCTCGGCTCGCTCTTCCTGCTCGATGCGGGTGAGATGCGCGCGGTGTTCGCGGACGGGAGAATGGTCCTCGTCGCGCTGGGGCTGATCGTCATCTCGACGGTGCTGCCGTATCTGCTGTATACGAACGGCCTTGCCAAGGTCGAGAGCGGCAAGGCGAGCATTCTGGCGAGTCTGGAGCCGGTGGTCGCGTCGTTCGTGGGTATTCTCGCCTTCGGCGAGCCGGTGAGCTTGGCGGTATTTCTGGGGCTGGGGTGCATCCTCGCCTGCGTGTATGTATTGAGGTGAACGAAGATGGCAAAGAATAAGGAAGAAAAGACAAATGTGATGCGCGTACTCGAACAGAAGAAGATCGCTTATACCGCGCACAGCTATCCGCACGAGGAGGGCGTGGCGGTGGACGGCGTGACCGTCGCGAAAAGCATGGGCTTTGATTCCGCGCAGGTCTTTAAGACGCTGGTGGCGCGGGGCGCGAGCGGGCAATACTATGTGTTCGACGTGCCGGTGGCGGAGAGCCTTGACCTCAAGAAGGCGGCGAAGGCCGTGGGCGAGAAGAGCATCGAGATGCTCCACCAGAAGGAGCTGCTGCCGCTCACGGGCTACGTTCACGGCGGCTGTTCGCCGGTGGGCATGAAGAAACTGTTCCCGACGGTTTTCCACCGAGCGGTGGAAAACCTGCCGACGGTCATCGTGTCCGCGGGGAAGATCGGCTATCAAGTGGAGGTCAAGCCCGCCGACTTGATGGGACTGGTGCGCGCGGAGACGGCGGACATCATCGTGGAGTAAGGAACAAAAAAGTTTGGGAAAAGCACAATTTATATTGCTTTATTCAAGGATTGACATTAAAAAATGATTTGTGTATGCTATGACCGAAAACCGGTTTTGACACGAATAAACAGGAGCAAAAGGTAAACTATGCAGGAAAATATCATTGTCAAGGGCGCGCGGGAGAATAATCTCAAGAACATTGATGTGAGCATCCCGCGCGACAAGCTGACCGTTATCACGGGCCTGTCCGGCAGCGGCAAGAGCTCGCTGGCGTTCGACACCATCTATGCCGAGGGACAGAGGCGGTATGTGGAAAGCCTGTCGTCCTACGCGAGGATGTTTCTTGGGCAGAAGGAAAAGCCCGATGTGGACTACATCGACGGACTCTCCCCCGCCATCTCCATTGATCAGAAAACGACCTCGCAGAATCCGCGCTCGACGGTGGGCACGGTGACGGAGATCTATGACTATCTGCGCCTTCTCTGGGCGCGGGTCGGCACGCCGCACTGCCCGAACTGCGGAAAAGAGATCCGTCAGCAGACCATCGACCAGATCGTGGATCAGGTGATGGCGTTGGGCGAGGGCACGCGCATTCAGGTGATGGCGCCGGTCATCCGCGGGAAGAAGGGCGAATACGCCAAAATTTTCGAGGACGCGCGAAAGTCCGGCTATGTCCGCGTGCGCGTGGACGGGAGCATGTACGACCTGAGCGAGGAGATCAAGCTCGAAAAGAACATCAAGCACAGCATCGAGGTCGTGGTGGACCGCCTGATCCTGAAGCCCGATGTGGTGCATCGCCTGAGCGATTCGGCGGAGACTGCTGCGGCGCTCTCGGGCGGACTGGTGCTCATCAACGTGCTCAATCCCGAGCGGGATATCCTGTTCTCGCAGAACTACGCCTGCGAGGACTGCGGTGTGTCCATCGAGGAGCTGACGCCGCGGATGTTCTCGTTCAACAATCCCTTCGGCGCGTGTCCCGCCTGTACGGGCCTCGGCAGCCAGCTCAAGGTCGATCCGGAGCTGGTCATTCCGAATAAGACGCTCTCCATCCTCGACGGGGCCATCTGCGCGTCGGGATGGAACAATGTGCGCGGCGACGGCATTTCGAGGATGTACTTTGACGCATTGTCGAAGAAGTATCACTTCTCGCTGCGCGAGCCGGTGGAAAAGCTCCCGCCGGAGGTCATGGACGTCATCCTCTACGGCACAAAGGGCGAAAAACTGGAGCTGCACTACGATCAGCCGCGCGGCAAGGGCGTGCTGTACCAGCCGTTTGAGGGTATTGTCAACAACCTCGAACGCCGCTATCAGGAGACGCAGAGCGAGAGCGTGCGCGCGGAGCTGGAGGAGTGCATGAGCGAGTGCCCCTGCCCCGCGTGTCAGGGCCGCAGGCTGCGGCGTGAGTCGCTGGCGGTGACGGTCGGCGGTATGGATATCGACACGTTCACGCGCATGAGCGTGACGGAGGAGATCGCGTTTGTCGATTCCCTCACGCTCACCGAGCAGCAGCTGCGCATCGGCGAGCGCATTTTGAAGGAGATCAAAAACCGCCTCGGCTTTTTGCAGTCGGTCGGCCTGGACTATCTGACGCTTTCGCGCGCGAGCGCGACGCTCTCTGGCGGCGAGAGCCAGCGCATAAGATTGGCAACGCAGATCGGCAGCAGCCTGATGGGGGTGCTGTATATCCTCGACGAGCCGTCCATCGGACTGCACCAGCGCGACAACGACAAGCTGCTCGCGACGCTCAAGCGGCTGCGCGACCTCGGCAATACGCTCATTGTGGTCGAGCACGACGAGGACACAATGCGCGCGGCGGACTATATCGTGGACATCGGCCCGGGGGCGGGCGTCCACGGCGGGCGCGTCGTCGCGGCGGGCACGCCGGAGGAGGTCATGGCGAACGAGGCGAGCCTGACCGGTCAGTATCTGAGCGGGAAAAAGAAGATCGAAACACCGAAAACGCGCCGTGCGGGGAACGGCAAGCTGCTCACCGTGCGCGGGGCGCAGGAAAATAACCTCAAGAACATCGACGTGAGCGTTCCGCTCGGGACATTTACCTGCGTGACGGGTGTCTCCGGCAGCGGCAAAAGCTCGCTCGTCAACGAGATCATCTACAAAAAGCTGGGCGCGGACCTCAACCGCATGAAGGCGCACGCGGGAAAGCACCGCGCCATCGAGGGCGAGGAGAATCTGGACAAGGTCATCTGCATCGACCAGAGTCCCATCGGGCGCACGCCGCGCTCGAACCCCGCGACGTACACGAATTTGTTCAATGACATCCGCGATCTGTTTGCCTCCACGCCGGACGCGAAGGCGAGGGGCTACAATGCGGGGCGCTTTAGCTTCAACGTGCGCGGCGGGCGCTGCGAGGCCTGCGGCGGCGACGGTCAGCTCAAGATCGAGATGCACTTCCTGCCGGATATTTACGTTCCCTGCGAGGTGTGCAAGGGCAAGCGCTACAACCGCGAGACGCTGGAGGTCCACTATAAGGGCAGGAGCATTGCGGACGTGCTGGAAATGACGGTGGAGGAGGCGCTGGAGTTCTTCCGCGACCTGCCGAAGCTGGCAAACAAGCTCGAGACGCTGCGCGACGTGGGCTTGGGGTATATCAAGCTCGGACAGTCCTCCACCACGCTCTCGGGCGGTGAGGCGCAGCGCGTGAAGCTCGCGACCGAGCTATCGAAGCGCGCGACGGGGCGCACCATCTATATCCTCGACGAGCCGACCACCGGCCTGCACACGGACGATGTGCGAAAGCTCTTGGAGGTTTTGCAGAAGCTGACCGACGCGGGCAACACGGTGCTCGTCATCGAGCACAATCTGGACGTCATCAAGTCGGCGGACTATCTCATTGACCTCGGCCCAGAGGGCGGCAGCGGTGGCGGTACGCTCGTCGCCTGCGGCACGCCGGAGGAGGTCGCGTCGTGTGAGGCGTCCTACACGGGACGGTATTTGAAGAAGGTATTATAAGCGATCCCGCACCCTTTACGGCGGTTTTTCATAAGCTGGCGCGAGAGGGGTGGGAGTATGCAGCTTTTGCAGGACGGTGTGATCGCGGCGCTCGCCGCGGTGGGGCTGGCGACGATCGTATGGTTCACCGTTACGGCGCTGACGCATCCGCGCGAGCGGGTGCGCAGCGAGACGGCGGTGATCGTGCCCGCGCGGGGCGCGGCGGAGGCGCTGGAGCACACGGTGCGGACGCTCGAGAGCGAGCGCTACGCCGCGGGCGGCTTTTCGCGCATCATCATCGCGGACTGCGGCATGGACGAGGACGCGCAGCGCGTGGCGCAGCTGCTGTGCCGCGAGAGCTTTGATGTGACGGTCTGCCCGCAGGGCGACCTCGCGCGGCAGTTTGACTGAACGAAAGAGAATGGAGAGAGGGACATGGGAGAGCGCACGACGGTCATCGGTACGGTCCTCGCGGTCGTTTTCCAGAATGAGGAGAACGGCTATACGGTCGCGCGCATCGTCACGGACGACGGCGAGCCGGTGACGGTGGTAGGCTGCATCCCCTGCGCCGCGCCCGGCGAGGAGCTGATCCTGACCGGGCGCTACACGACGCATCCGCAGCACGGCGAGCAGTTCGCCGCCGACGAGGTGGAGCGGCATATGCCGACGGGCGAGACGGAGATCCTAAACTATCTCGCCTCCGGCGTGGTGCGCGGCATCGGGCCGGCGACGGCGCAGAAGCTGGTGGACCGCTTTGGCGCGGACACGCTCGACGTGCTCGACGGCGAGCCGGAAAAGCTCCGGACCATCAAGGGCATCACCGACAAGCGTGCGCGGGAGATCGCGGAGAGCTGGCGCGAGCTTGCGGGGCTGCGGCGCGTGCTGGACTTTCTCACCAAGTACGACCTGCCGGTGGGGCTTGCGATGCAGCTTTTCCGGCGCTACGGCGCGGACGCGATGGACGCGCTGCGGCGCAATCCGTATCTCCTCAGCGGCGAGGCGTTCGGCGTGGATTTTTCCATATCGGACGAGATCGCGCTGTCGATGGGCTTCTCGGGCGATTCCTCCTGCCGCACGGAGGCGGGGGTGCTCTTTGAGCTGAGCCACAACGAGCAGAGCGGCGGGCACGTGTTTCTGCCGCGGGAAAAGCTCGTGGCGGCGACGGCGCAGCTGCTCGACGGGGATACGGATACGGTGGAAAAGGCGCTCGACGATCTGCTCGAGCACGGAAGCGTCGTGCAGGAGCAGGTGGCGAACGTAGAGGGCTGCTATCTGCGGCGCTGTCACGAGGCGGAGACCTATGTGTGTACGCGCGTGTGCGCGATGCTTGCCGACAAGCCGGACAAGCTGCGCGGCGCGAAGAAGATCATTGACGAAATCGAGCGCGGGCAGGGCATCGAGTATGCGCCATTGCAGCGGCAGGCTGTGGAGTTGGCCGCGCAGGAGGAGCTGCTGATCCTAACCGGCGGACCGGGCACGGGCAAGACGACGAGCGTGCGCGGCATCGTGGCGCTCTTTGAGCGCATGGGGCTGGACGTGCTGCTCTGCGCGCCGACGGGGCGCGCCGCCAAGCGCATGGGCGAGCTGTGCGGCAAGGAGGCGCAGACCATCCACCGTCTGCTCGGTATGAGCTGGAACGAGCAGACGGGTGACGTGGCCTTTACGAAAAACGAAAAGGAGCCGCTGGAGGCGGACGCGGTGATCGTGGACGAGACCTCCATGGTCGATCTGGCGCTGATGCGCGCGCTGCTCGCGGCGCTGCGGCCCGGCTGCAGGCTGGTGCTGGTGGGCGACCCCGACCAGCTGCCGAGCGTCGGCGCGGGGAACGTGTTCGGCGATCTCATCCGCTCGGAGCGCGTTGCGACCGTAGCGCTCAAGGACATTTTCCGACAGGCGGAGCGCAGCGCCATCGTGCGCAGCGCGCATCTGGTGAACGAGGGGCAGCTGCCGGAGCTGCAGAATACCGCTGCGAGCGACTTCTTCTTCCTCCCCCGCCGCGACAGCGCGCGGCTGGTGGACACGGTGGTGGAGCTGTGCAGAACGAGGCTGCCCGAAAGGATGCACATTCCCGCCGAGAGCATTCAGGTGCTCACGGCGACGCGCAAGGGCGACACCGGCACGGCGGCGCTCAACCGCGCCCTGCAGGCGGCGCTGAATCCCGCAGGCGCGGGACGGCGCGAAAAACGCTTCGGCGATCTCGTGTTCCGCGAGGGCGACCGCGTGATGCAGACGCGCAACGACTACGATGTTTTGTGGGAGCGCGAGGACGGCACGGCGGGCGCGGGCATCTTCAACGGCGACGTGGGGAAGATCCTGCAGATCGACCCGAGCGGCGAGCTCATCTCTATTGCCTTTGACGACCGCGTGGCGACCTACACGGCGGATATGCTCGCGGAGCTGGACATGGCCTACGCCATGACCGTACATAAGGCGCAGGGCAGCGAGTACCGCGCGGTGATCTTCGTCAGCGCGCCGGCCGCGCCGGGGCTGATGGTGCGCGGGGTGCTCTACACCGCCATCACGCGGGCGCGGGAGCTGCTGATCCTCGTCGGGGACGACGTGAGCCTTGGGAAAATGGCGGCTAACGATCGCCGCGCGCGCCGCTACAGCGGTCTGCGCTGGCGGCTCGGGAACGGAGGGACGGCATGAGCCTAAAGGAAAAGCTGCTCGACCTGTTCTTTCCGCCGCAGTGCGCGTTCTGCCGCCGGACGGGCGTGCATGGCGTGTGCGCGGACTGCGAGAGGTCGCTTCCCTACGCGAAGGTGCAGCTGTGCGAGGGTGTGGGCTTTGGGAAGTGCGCCTCTCCCCTGCTCTATGAGGATGCGGTGCGCGAGAGCCTGCTGCGCTTTAAATTCCACAGCGCGCAGAGCGCCGCCGAGGGCTATGGCGAGCTGCTCGCCCGCTGCGCGGCGGAAGAGCTGGGCGGCCGGTTCGACACGGTGACGTGGGTGCCGGTGAGTAAGAAGCGCGAACGCGAGCGCGGCTACGATCAGGCGTATCTGCTGGCGAGGGAGACGGCGAAGCGCTGGGGCATCGAGCCGGTACGTCTGCTGCGGAAAACAAGAAACAACGCCGCACAGTCCGGATTGTCCTCCGCCGCCGAGCGGCGGGGCAACGTGCTGGGCGTGTACGAGGCGGAAAACGCGGACAAGATCCGCGGCGCAAAAATTCTGCTCATCGACGATATTCTGACCACCGGTGCGACACTGGGTGAATGTGTGCGCGTGCTCAAGGAGGCCGGCGCGGCGGACGTGGTGTGCGCGACGCTCGCCCGCGCCGTGACGGAAAGGGAGACGAACGGCGCAAGGCGCGAGACACCGGTGTGATTTGGCACACGCCCCGCGGCACATAGATGCGGCAAAATCACACACAATGCTATTGCAAAACCGTTTTTCAGCCGCTATAATAGAAAAGCGAGCGAGATAAAATGCGGATATTTCCGCTGGAATACAAAGGAAAATGAGAGAGGTAGCATTATGTGTTCACTGGCAAAGGACATCGGTATCGACCTCGGTACCGCGTCGGTTCTGATCTATGTAAAGGACAAGGGCATCGTGCTCAACGAGCCGAGCGTGGTGGCCATTGATAAGGATACGGGCAAGCTGTTGAAGGTCGGCGCGGACGCGCAGGCCATGCTGGGCCGCACGCCCGGCAACATCGTCGCGATCCGCCCCCTGCGCGAGGGCGTGATCTCCGACTACGAGGTGACCGAGCGGATGCTCAAGGAGTTCATCCACAAGGTCATGGGCTTCCAGTTCTTCAAGCCGCGCATCATCATCTGCGTGCCCTCCGGCATCACCGAGGTCGAGGAGCGTGCGGTCATCGACGCGGGCATTCAGGCGGGCGCGCGCCGCGTGTACCTCATTGAGGAGCCGGTCGCGGCGGCCATCGGCGCGGGCATCGACATCACCCAGCCCGACGGTCACTTCATCATCGACATCGGCGGCGGCACGAGCGATATCGCGGTCATCTCCCTCTCCGGCGTGGTCGAGAGCGCGTCCATCAAGGTCGCGGGCGACCAGTTCAACGAGGCGGTCGTGAAGTATATGCGCCGCAAGCACAACCTGCTCATCGGTGAGCGCACGGCGGAGGAAATGAAGATGAGCATCGGCTGCGTCTTCCCGCCCGAGGAGGAAATGACGATGGAGATCAAGGGCCGCTGCCTGCTCACGGGTCTGCCCAAGCTCATCACCGTGACCTCCACCGAGATGATGGACGCCTTTGAGGAGCCGGTCGAGCGCATCATGGAGGCAGTGCATCAGGTCCTCGAACGCACGCCGCCCGAGCTGGTGGCGGATATCTCCAGCAACGGCATCGTGATGACCGGCGGCGGCAGCTTGATCCGCGGCTTTGATAAGCTGGTCACGGCGCGCACGGGCATCCACACGGTGGTGGCGGAGAACGCCATCCAGTGCGTCGCCGAGGGCACGGGCAAGAGCCTTGAGAGCGTCGGCGAGATGAAGGACGGCACGATGAACCTCTCCCGCCGCAAGCAGATCAACTGAACAGAGAACAAACGGGGCTTCGACCTGTTTCGAAGCCCCGTTCCTTTTACAAAGAAAGGGCGCAGCCATTTGGCTGCGCCCTTCTGCCTTATTTCTTTTCGATGACCTTGAGGACCTTTTCGTAGCACTCCTCGGCGAGCGGGATGGCGTGGGCGAGCATAGCTTCGCCCTTGCGGCAGCACTCGTCCGCGTACTCCTTGTCCTTGAGGGACGAGAGGTTGATGAGGACGTTGAGCCACGCGCTCTGCATGGCAGTCTTGAGCGTTAGGGCCGCGATGCCGAGGTCGCTCACGACATTCGGATTGGTCGTACCGACGAGCGTTGCGAGCAGGTCGATGGATTCCAGACAGACCTCCATCATCGTTAGGGGGACCTCCGTGCAGTTGCGGAAGCTCGCCTGCACCGCGCCGCGGCGAATGGCCTTCTGGGCGTCATTCTCCTTGGGCAGGGCGAGGGATTCGATGAGCACATCGAACACCTCGCTGTCGCGGTTCATCACGTCCACAAAGCGCTCCTTGAGCTCGTTGCCCTTGGCGATGGCGTCGAGGATGCGCTCACGGTCGCCCTCAAAGCCCTTTTTGGAGAGCGTGAGGCCGTTGACCATCATGGTCAGCGCGACGCCGATGCCGCCCGCAAGACCCGCGACCGCGCCGCCGCCGGGGGCGGGTGCGTCGGAGCCGACCGCGTTGATGAGCTCCGTGACCTTCATATCCGCAATTTTCATGGAAAGTCCCTCCTTAGGGGTATGTAAATTTTAAAACAGGCCCGTGATGCGGCCGTTTTCGTCCACGTCGATCTTTTCGGCGGACGGGACCTTGGGCAGACCCGGCATGGTCATGATGTCGCCGGTCTTGGCGACGAGGAAGCCCGCGCCGGCGTTGACCTTGAGGTCGCGCACGGTGATCTTGAAGCCGTGGGGCGCGCCGAGCTTGCCCGCATCGTCGGAGAAGGAGAACTGGGTCTTGGCCATGCAGATGGGCAGGTTATCAAAGCCGAGGTCGGTGAGCTGCTTGAGCTGCTTCTTCGCGGGGGCGGAGATGATGACGCCGTCGGCGTGATAGACCTTGGTGGCGATGGCGTTGAGCTTGGCCTCGATGCTGTCGTTCACGTCGTAGACGTACTGGAAGTGGTCGGGCTCCTCGCAGAGACGGACGACCTCCTCAGCGAGCGCCTTGCCGCCCTCGCCGCCCTTGGCCCAGACCTCGCTCAGGCGGACGTTGACGCCCAGCTCGCGGCACTTGCTCTCCACGAGGGAAAGCTCGGCGGCGGTGTCGGTCGGGAAGGCGTTGACGGCGACGACGCAGGGCAGGCCGTAGACGTTCTTGACGTTGTCAACGTGCTGGAGGAGGTTCGGCAGGCCCTTTTCGAGGGCTTCAAGGTTTTCATTGTTCAGCTCGGCCTTGGGCACGCCGCCGTGGTACTTGAGGGCGCGGACGGTGGCGACGATGACGACAGCGTTGGGATGGAAGCCCGCGGCGCGGCACTTGATGTCGAGGAACTTCTCGGCGCCGAGGTCGGCGGCGAAGCCTGCCTCGGTGACGGTGTAGTCGCTCAGGCGCATGGCCGTCTCGGTGGCCTGCAGGGAGTTGCAGCCGTGGGCGATGTTGGCGAACGGGCCGCCGTGAATAAAAGCGGGCGTACCCTCGAGGGTCTGGACAAGGTTGGGCTTGATGGCGTCCTTCAAGAGCGCGGCCATCGCGCCTTCGGCCTTGAGGTCGTGCGCGGTGACGGGCTGATCGTCGTAGGTGTAGGCGACGACCATCTTTGCAAGGCGCGCCTTGAGGTCGGCGAGGTCGGAGGACAGACACAGCACCGCCATGATCTCGCTGGCGACGGTAATCTCAAAGCCGTCCTCGCGCGGCACACCGCTAGCCTTGCCGCCGAGGCCGTCGATGATGTGGCGGAGCTGACGGTCGTTCATATCGACCGCGCGCTTCCAGACGATGCGGCGGGGGTCGATGTTCAAGGCGTTGCCCTGCTGGATGTGGTTGTCGAGCATGGCGGCGAGCAGGTTGTTCGCCGCGCCGATGGCGTGGAAGTCGCCGGTGAAGTGCAGGTTGATGTCCTCCATCGGGACGACCTGGGCGTAGCCGCCGCCCGCCGCGCCGCCCTTGACGCCGAACACGGGGCCGAGGGAGGGCTCACGCAGGCAGACCATGGTCTTCTTGCCGATCTTGTTGAGCGCGTCGGCCAGGCCGACGGAGGTGGTGGTCTTGCCCTCGCCCGCGGGCGTGGGGCTGATGGCGGTGACGAGGATCAGCTTCGCCTTGCGGGGCAGCTTGCGGATCTCGGTAAGGTCGAGCTTGGCCTTGTACTTGCCGTAAAGCTCGAGGTGCTGCTCGTCGATGCCGGCGGCAGCGGCGATCTCTGTAATGGGTCTCATTTCGTGCGCCTGAGCGATCTCAATATCGGTCATGTGAAGGTACCTCCTGATACAATATGTTGAAGAGTGCGGTTTTCCCGGTCGGATAACTTGTGAGTATTGTACCAAAATGCAGGAAGAAGGTAAACAACTTTCACGAGCCACTTTTTCGGTATCGGTTAAAAATTTTAAGCGTTCGGTCAGAGAGGGCTTACAGCGTGATGCACACGGACTCGTCGAGGGTGACGGGGCCACCGATGGCGGCGGAAACGACCGCGCCGTCGCGGCGCGCGACGCTTGCGCGGACGACGCCCGCAGGCTGGAGATAGTCCTGTTCAAAGAGACCGTCCGCAAGGCCTGCGCTCTCGGCAACGGCGCAGGCAATGGTGCCGCTGCCGCAGCTCCCCTCCCAGACGAGGGTGCCGGTGTCCACGACCTTGACGAGCGGCGTCATGCGGTGGCCGGAGCGGTCAAGGAAAATGACGCCGTAGGCGTCCAGCCCCTCGATGGCGGAAAACAGCGGCTCGGCGGTGCGGAAGAAGTCCTCGCTCGGCGCAGCGCCCTCGACCACGAGGTGGGCGATGCCGGCGAGGTCGACCAGCGTGCCCGCGCGGCCCTCGACCTCCGCCGCGCGCACGGCGCGCGGGAGCGGCATTTCGGCGCGGGCGGTACCCTGAGCAAGATCGACCGCGGCGGTGACGACGTGATCGCAGCCGCTGACGCGGAGCCTTACTTCGGAGAGACCGCCGCGCTGCTGTGCGACGTACATTGCATAGGCGCGGGTGGCGTTGCCGCAGAACTCGCCGCCCATCATCTCCATGCGGCCGTCGGTGTCCGCGTCCGCGGGGCAGGCAAAGCCGACCTGTTCGATCTTCATATCGGGCAGCCGGCGCATCAGCTCGGCGGCAAGTGCGGCGCGGCGCTCCTTTTCGATGGGATCGAGGACAAAAAGCGTGATGTTTCCGGCGGGATCGGCGCGCAGGACGTTGAGCTTCATAGAGATGCCTCCTTGCTTTTTTGTATGCCGCTTAAAAAAAGAAGGTGTAAAGTCTTGGAAAGACTTTACACCTTCTCGGGGAATGTGTCAACTCGGAAAATTACTCAAAGTCGGGGATATACTCCTTGACGATGTCGAGCAGCTCGCCGGAGCGGATCATCTTCTCCACCGCACGGATGTCGGGCCAGATCTCGCGGTCCACTTCGTAGAACGCGACTTCCTTGCGGACGTGCTGGTAGATGGCTTCGTGCAGCGGGGTGAGGCCTTGACCGTGGGTGTTCAAGCGGCGGCGGATGTCGATGGCCTGGCAGGCGGTCAGCAGCTCGTCGGCGAGGACGTCCTGCGTGTTCTGCAGGATCATCTTGGCCTTGCGGGCGGCGGTGGTGCCCATGGAGACGATGTCCTCCTGGTTGGCGGAGGAGGGGATGGAGTCCACGGAGGCGGGATGCGCGTAGACCTTGTTCTCGCTGACCATGGAGGCGGCGGCGTACTGGACGATCATAAAGCCGGAGTTGACGCCCGCCTGGGTGGTGAGGAAGGCGGTCAGGCCGTTGCTGAGCGCGGGGTTGACCATGCGCTCGGTGCGGCGCTCGGACGCGTCGGCGATCTCGCTGGCGGCGATGCCGAGGAAGTCGAACGGGAGAGCCATGGGCTCGCCGTGGAAGTTGCCGCCGGAGATGACGGCCTCGTCGTCGAGGAACATCAGCGGGTTATCGGTAACGGCGTTGAGCTCGATCTCGACCTTCTCACGGACGTACTCGAGCGCGTCGCGGCAGGCGCCGTGCAGCTGCGGGATGCAGCGCAGGGCGTAAGCGTCCTGCACGCGGTCGGACTGGCAGTTGTCCAGGATCTCGGAGCCGGCGAGCAGCTTGCGCATATTCGCGGCGACGAGCATCTGGCCCTTCTGGCCGCGCACCTGATGGATGCGGGGATCGAAGGCGTTGCGAAGGCCGGTCAGACCCTCCATGGACAGGGACGCGATCACGTCGCCGAGCTGGGCGGCGCAGATGGAATCGTACAGGGCCAGCGCGCCGACGGAGGTCATCGCGCAGGTGCCGTTGGTCATGCCGAGGCCTTCCTTGGACACGAGCGTGTCGAGGGTGGCAATGCCAGCCTTAGCCATCGCCTCCGCGCCGGTCATCTTCACGCCCTCATACATGGCCTCGCCCTTGCCGAGCATGGGCAGCGTCATGTGAGCGAGAGGTGCGAGGTCGCCGGAGGAGCCGAGGGAGCCCTTCTGGGGAACGACGGGGGTAACGCCCTTGTTGAGCATCTCGAGCAGCATCTCAACGAGGAGGGGACGCACGCCGGACACGCCGCCGCACAGGGCGTTGGCGCGCAGGAGCATCATGCCGCGCACGATCTCGTCGGCATAAGGCTCGCCGGCGGCGGTGCAGTGGCTGAGGATCAGGTTGGTGGAGAGCTGGTTGCTCATCTCCTTGGGGACGGCGACCTTCTGGAACTCACCGAAGCCGGTGGTGATGCCGTAGGCCACGCGGCCCTCGGCGGCGATCTTCTCGGCGAGCGCGCGGGACTTCTGCATCGCTTCGAGAGCGGAAGGGGCCAGCTCGACCGTGGCGTTGTAGCGCGCGATGGCGACAAAGGATTCAAGCGTCAGGCTGTGGCCGTCGACCACAACGTGCTTGATCGCGGTGGGATTCATGATCATGATAGTTGCCTCTTTTCTTAATAGTTGCCGAATGGCACGATCTCGATGCTGTGATGTGAGAAGATTTTTCCGGAGGCTGTGCTTCGATAGACGTCTGCCCATGACGTCCGGCGCACCTGCCGGTGAGTTGACTCAGCCAAAGGTGGTGTGGTTTGGTTGATGGCTTTAGGATAGCACAAATTTTGTGCAAAATCAATAGGAATTGCTGCTAATTTTTCTGCAATATTGTGCGGTATCACTATATTACGGCGCTGTGCTGCTGTGCTATCACAGACCGGACAGGAAAAGACGAAAATCGGCGGAGAAAAGAGACGGCTGCGGTGCGGGCGGAGCATAGAAAAGGACCGCCGGTGTTCCGGCGGTCCTTTGTGCGTTATTACTTTTTCCGTTTTTTGGTGGCCTGCTTCGGGGTGGCTTCATAGTCCAGCACGCGGATGGCGGGATTTTTCGCCTTCGCCAGCTTGATGATGGCCTCCGCATCGGAGCGGGTGAAGAACAGCGCCTTTTCCATCGAGCTGTAGCCGATGTGCAGACGGATCAAGTCCGGGTGCTTACGGTCCTCGGTGACGATGGAATTGATCTGCTCCCAGGGGAAGAAGTCGTACTGGGTCGTGATCTGCATCTGATAGAAGATCTCAAGTCCGCGGGTGGTGACCACGGCGTCCTTCTTCGTCAGAAGCGTCAGCGTATACAGAAGGGCGAACCCAAAGGAGATGACCGAAAGCGGAAGGTTGCTCCGCTTGGACATTAGGCCGAACAGCAGCAGGAGGACGACCAGTATCCAGCCGCCGACGGTGACCCACTTTTTCCGCGGCTTGGGCGAGCGCGAAACGTAGATCGGGGGCGGAACGGATTCCCAGGGAAGCGATTGTCTCACGATGGCAGTTCCTTTCTAAAACGGTGTAAGGCGTGCGTGCGGGACGCACGCCTTATGTAAGAAGCAAATTACGCGTTGATCTTGGGGGCCTTGCCGGCAGCACGGCGAGCCTCGAGAGCGGCCAGAGCCTTCTGGTGAGCCTCTTCGGGAGCGCCTGCGGGCTTGCCGGCCTTGGTCTTGCCGAACAGGTTGGTGTAGGAGCCGTCAGCCCAGAAGATGTTGCGGCCGAGCATGGCGGTGACATAGGCGTAGATGGGGTTGAGCAGGTTGACGAAGGCATAGGGGAAGAACACGAAGGAGCTCATGCCGAGCACGCCCTGCTGATAAGCGCCGCAGCCGGTCCAGGGGAACATGACGGCCCAGAGGGTACCGGCATCTTCCAGAGTACGGGAGAGCATGTTGCGGCCGAGGCCGAGCTCATCATACTTGTCAACATAGATGGGGGCGGGAACGCCAATGCCGAGGAACTGGTCGCACATGGTGGCGTCGCAGAAGATGGAGGTCAGCAGGGTGGCGAGGATCAGGCTGCCGACGGAGTTGATCTTGTGCTTGAGGCCGCCGAAGAGCTTCTCGATGCAGCCGCAGCGCTCGAGGGCGCCGCCGTAGGCGAGCGCGACGAGGATGAGGTTGATGGTCCACATCATGCCGTCCATACCGCCGGCCTTGCCGAGGATGGAGTCAGCGACTTCGTTGCCGGTCTCAACACTGGCACCGTAGTGCAGGACATCGAAGATGTCGCCGAGGGAGCGGCTGTAGTAAATGTCGGTGGACTGGAAGATGAGCATGAAGACGACCGCGGTGGCGACGGAGATGGCAATGCCGACCAGACCGGGCACGCGCAGGATGCACATCACGATAACGACGATGATGGGGAGGAGCAGGATGGGGCTGATGGTGAAGGCGCCGCGGAACGCTTCCTGGATGCCTTCGGCGACCGTAGCGTCATAGGCGCTGGTGTCAACGTTCAGGCCGAGGATCGTGTAGAGAATGAGGGAGATCAGCAGGGTCGGGCCGGTGGTGGAGACCATCGCGGTGACGTGATCGAACAGGCCGGTCTCAGCGACGGCGGCAGCGAGGTTGGTGGTGTCGGACAGGGGGGAGAACTTATCGCCGACATACGCGCCGGAGATGATCATACCGGCGGTGATGGGGGCGGGGATGCCGAGGCCGGCGCCGATGCCGAGGAAGGCAAGGCCGATGGTGGCGGTGGTGGTCCAGGAGGAGCCGCACGCCATGCCGACGATGGCGCAGAGGATGCAGCCAACGGGCAGGAACAGCTTCGGGGTCAGCAGATCAAGACCGTAGACGATCATGGTGGGGATCGCGCCGGAGAGCATGAAGCTGGTGACCAGGAAGCCGACGGTGGCGAGGATCAGGACCGCTTCCATGGAAGCCGCCAGACGCTCGACCATACCGGCGAGCATCTCCTGGAAGGAGTGGCCGCAGATGAAGCCGACAATGCAGGCGACGATGATGGACATGACCAGGGGCAGGTGTGCGTCATGGTAGCCGGTTTCGGAATGACCGAGGAAGCAGTAAAGCATGAACCCGATCATCGCAACGATGGGAACTAGCGCCAGAATAAAACTGGGTTCCCGTGCGGTTTTCTTTTCATTTGCCATTAGATGATACCTCTCTCTTTAAAAATAAGATTTTAGTTTGTTGCGTAAGCTCGAACGATACCTGAGACGACCGCCGCCGCACGGCGGAGATCTTCCCCACACACAAGGTCTCTTCCGATTGCCCTCCTTTCTGCATAACAGATCAGTGCAACAAGCTGTGGACGCTCCGTATCCGGGAGGGAGCCCCACATACGGAGTTGGAAACGAAACCGCGCCGGCGGCCGCCGTTGGGCAAACGGCGCTTCTCACCTGCCGCTTTGCGCTTTCGTTCCGGTTCGGTCCCGCAGACGCCCGCTTAGGCGTTCTGCGCGGTGAGGATCGTCCGGTTTGACAAAATCACCGTGTTCTGCGGAACCAGCTTTTGTATTATATCATAGGCGTTCACAAAAAATCAATAAATTTCCGGATTATTTTTGCCTTTTTCTGTAGCTTTTGACGACACTAAGGCGCTTTACTGCTCTGCTAATTAGTGAAAGCGGCAAAAAGGAAGAAAGCCCCTGCTGTTCGGCAGGGGCGGATGCGGTATGGAAAGCCTTATTCGTGCGCGTGCTTCTCCTTCATGCGCTTGAGAACGATCTTGTAGCCGTCCGCGCCGTAGCTGATGCATTTGTTGACGCGCGTGATGGTGGCGGAGGACACGCCGATCTCCTTGGAGATCTGGGAGAAGGTATTGCCCGCCTCCAGCATTTCGGCGACCTGCAGGCGCTGGGTCATGGCCTGGATCTCGCTGAAGGTGCACAGATCGTCGAAGAAGCGATAGCACTCCTCAAGGTCCTTGAGCGAGAGAATAGCTTCAAACAGATGATCGGTCTCCTCCGACTTCATCTTGCTTCCGTACATAACAGGTCCTCCTTACAAAACTGAATTTGGGGCTGCGCAGGAAAGGGGTCAAGCCCTCTGCGCGGCGCGCAGGGAGCGCTTGAGCATATCGAGCACCGGCGGGGTGACGAACGCCATGGCGACCGCGGTGACCGCGCCGGAGACGATGCGGATGCCGACCTTGCCGAACACATAGGCGTAGGTGTAGTAGCCGTAGATCACGCTGTCGAGATAGATCGCGCCGGTATTGAGAAGCGTGACGACGAGCGAGGTGACGATCAGCACGCCGACGAGCTGCCTGCGCGAGAGCGCATAGCCGCAGCGCTTGGCGTACAGACCGATGAGCAGACCGCGCACCGCCGGCGGAATGATCCACAGCACAGTGGTCGCGGTGACGCCGTAGGTCATCAGCTGGCCGAGAAAGGCGCCGACCAGACCGACCATCAGCCCGCCGCCCGGGCCGTAGAGCAGAGCGCCGACGATGATGGGCAGGGCGGAAACGGAAATGTTGATCCAGCCGAGGCGGATCGTGCCGACGGTGTTGAGCACAACGTAGACGGCGACCATCATGGCGATGACCACCAGCTTGCGCGTGGACATGGAGCCGAAGCGGTTGACGACGATGAGCGCGGCGACCAGCCCGACAAAGCAGGCGGCCATACAGAGAACGATGGATGTGGGTGACATGAGACGATTCCTCCTCAAACAGTTTGAGCTTCCGCCGCGGGCGTTCATTATCCCGCGCGGAGCGTGGCAGCTTGGAGAGGGCACAGATGACCCCCCTCCCCTTACGGCAGGAGCCACGCAGAAAAGAGGTCTCATGTCTCTTCTGGAGTGGCGAGCGGAATGCGAAAGCCATACTGCAAACCGGGGTTTTTCGTCCGCCAGGCAACTTCCCGTCCCGACGGCACTGCGCGCCCGTTGGGCGCAAACACATGACTTCCTACTCTGCCAGAGCGTATTTTTGTGTAAAAATACATATACAGAATAGCAAACTCTCCGCCCATCGTCAAGCAATTTCACACGGGAAAGCGCGGTTTTTCCGTGAATTTTCTTTTTTAAGGCGAGGGCGCGTTTATTTCTTACAAAACACGCGGGTGCGACGCGGCATTTTTCTTGACAGTGCGGCGCTTTTTTTGCTATCCTACAAAATAGGACGACAAATGGGCCGGCCCGCGCGCCGCCCGTCTGCACAACATTTCCGGTCATCATTAAAGAGGAGGAACTTTCATCATGATCAAGGAAACCATGGCTTACCTGTCCCAGTACGACCCCGAGGTCGGCGCGACCATCGAGAACGAGTACCACCGCGAGCAGCGCAACATCGAGCTGATCGCCTCGGAGAACATCGTCTCCCCCGCTGTTATGCTGGCGATGGGCACCTGCCTGACCAACAAGTATGCCGAGGGCTATCCCGGCAAGCGCTACTACGGCGGCTGCTACTGCGTCGACGAGACCGAGGAGATCGCCCGTCAGCGCGCCTGCAAGCTCTTCGGCGCCGAGCACGCGAACGTCCAGCCCCACTCCGGTGCGAGTGCGAACCTCGCCGCGTTCAAGGCGATGCTCCAGCCCGGCGACACCTATATGGGCATGAACCTCGCCCACGGCGGTCACCTGTCCCACGGCAGCCCGGTCAACATCTCCGGCCAGTATTTCCATCAGGTCCCCTACTCCCTCAACGATGAGACTGAGCAGATCGACTACGACGAGCTTTACCGCATCGCGCAGGAGTGCAAGCCCAAGATGATCCTGGCGGGCGCCTCCGCATATCCCCGCAAGATCGACTTCGCCAAGTTCCGTGAGATTGCCGATTCCGTCGGCGCGTACCTCATGGTCGATATGGCGCACATCGCCGGCCTTGTCGCCGCGGGCGTCCACATGAACCCCGTGCCCTATGCCGACGTGGTGACCTCCACCACGCATAAGACCCTCCGCGGTCCCCGCGGCGGCTTGATCCTCTGCAAGAACGAGATCACCAAGAAGAACATCGAGACCGGCGAGATGGAGACCATCAACCTCGCCAAGAAGATCGACTCCGCCGTGTTCCCCGGCACGCAGGGCGGCCCGCTCGAGCATATCATCGCCGCCAAGGCCATCTGCTTCGGCGAGGCGCTCAAGCCCGAGTTCAAGGCCTACGGCGAGCAGGTCGTGAAGAACGCCGCCGTCCTCGCCGACGGTCTGATGAAGGAAGGCTTCCGTCTCGTCTCCGGCGGCACGGACAACCACCTCATGCTCGTTGACGTCCGCAACTTCAACATTACCGGCAAGGAGATCGAGCACCGCCTCGACGAGTGCTTCATCACCGTCAACAAGAACGCCATCCCCAACGACCCCGAGAAGCCGTTCGTCACCTCCGGCATTCGCGTCGGCACCCCCGCCGCCACCACTCGCGGCCTGAAGGAAGAGGACATGAAGGAGATCGCCCGCATCATGGGCATGGTCGCCCGTGACTTCGAGGGCAATAAGACCGCCGCGCAGGAGGCCGTCGTCGCCCTGACGAAGAAGTATCCCATCTACGAATAAGCGTAAGACAGCTGAAGAGGTCCCGGAAACGGGACCTCTTCTTTCTTATGCCAGCACGGTTTCGGCAAAGCCAGCGGCGAAGAGCCGCGCGGCGGCAAGCGCCTCGTCGAGCGAGTTGCCCGCCGTGCCGACCTCGATGAGCAGAGAGCCGGCTGTGACCTGCTGGTTGTAGCGCGAGTTGCGCACCGTGACGGGACGCATGAGCGTGGGGTATTTTGCGCACAGCGTCTCCTGCACGGCGCAGGCGAGCTTGAGGTTCTCGCGCCAGTCGGGGTGCTCCAGCCCGCCGCCGGACGAGCCGATGACGAATTCCAGCTGGGCAGCCCCCGGCTCCTCGGCGCACAGGAGCTTATAGTTGTTGCCCTCGCTGTCGGCTACGGCGTCGCGGTGGACGTCCAGAATGTAGAGGAGCGAGGGATATTCCGCGCGGTATTTCTCGATGGCGGCGAGCGAGCGGTTGTACGCGCCGGAATAGTTGGGATAGTCGTAGAGCTCGCGGTCGTGGAGCACGCCGAGACCGGCGTCCGTTAGGACGCGGGCGATCTCGTCGCCGACGCGGATCATGTTCTTTTCTTTTTCGAGTGTGCGGTGGTCGTCGCTCGTCTCGTACTCCTCCCCTGCCGGCATGGTGTAAGCTTCCGTGCCGTGCGTGTGGACGATGAGCACCTGCGGGCCGTCGGCGGGACATTCCGCCGCAGCGGGCGCTCCCGTGAGCTGCGAAGCGTCCAGCGTACACCTTGAGCCGTTGTTGATATAAACGTTTCCCAGCACCGTGTAGCCGCTCGGGTCGCCGACCCGGAGCGTGCGGGACGGCACGCCGTTGTCCGCGCCGCGCGGAACGGCCTCCCCCGGCTCGGGGTCGGTGAGCACGGTGCCCTCGTGGTCCTCGGTGTCGGGCTTCGTTTCGTCGGGCGGGAGCTGCAGCTCGCTCGACCACGCCTGCGTCACCTCGCTGCGCGCGTCGGCAAGGATGGGCGTCAGACTCAGCGCGAGCGACGCGCCGAAGGAGAGCCCGTCCGCTTCCTCACCGCCCATCTCGTAGCGCAGCAGAGCGAGCGGGAGTTCGGCCTCCTGCCGCAGCCGTTCGGCGGCATCGGACAGGCTGTGCGCCGTGGCAGCCACGCCGACTGTCCAGAGCGTCAGCGCCGTGAGCGCCGCGGCGAGCGCGATGCGCGGGATGCCGCGCAGCTTGGATTTCCGCGATATCTTCTGCATGATCGTCACCTCGGGACAAACCTATGCGCCCGGCGGGACGGATATTCCGGGCAAAAATATTTTGAAAAAGCGCGGGAAGGGCTTGACTTTGTTCTCTTTTTTTGTATAATGGTAGAGCTTATGGTCTCACCGTAGGCATATCCTTGCTCACACGAAGGACGTGTGGGCCATCAGTCCAAAAGGAGGTGCAAGAAATTGGCTAAGATTTCCGCTAACTATGAGGTCGTTTTCATTATCGACCCCGCACAGGGTGAGGAAGGCGTTGCCGCGCTGACCGAGAAGTTCAAGACTCTGGTGGAGCAGAACAGCTCCGCGATGGAAGTGGAGGAGTGGGGCAAGCGCAAGCTCGCTTACGCGATCAACTACATTACCGAAGGCTACTATGTGTTGATCTCCTTCACCAGCGCGCCCGAGTTCCCCAAGGAGCTGGACCGTATCCTTCGCATTACCGACGGCGTCATCCGTTCCATGATCGTCTGCAAGGACGAATAAGGAGGAAAGAATATGTCACTCAATCGTGTCGTTATCATGGGCCGTCTGACCCGTGACCCCGAGCTGCGCCGCACGCAGACCGGGACGGCCGTGACGTCCTTCTCCCTCGCCGTGGACCGCGACTTCAAGAGCCGCGAGAGCGGCGAAAAGGCAACGGATTTCATTGATGTCGTTGCCTGGCGCCAGACCGCCGAGTTTGTCTGCCAGTACTTCGCCAAGGGCCGCATGGCCGTGGTCGAGGGCCGGCTGCAGATCCGCGACTGGAAAGATAAGGACGGCAACAACCGCCGCAGCGCGGAAGTGGTTGCCGACAACGTATACTTCGGCGACAGCAAGCGCGATGGAGCCTCCGGCGGCGATTATGCGCCCCCGGCCTACGGCTCGCCCGCTTCCACCTACTCCGCCCCTGCGGGCGGCGGCTTCGCCGAAATCGAAGAGGACGGGGAGCTCCCGTTCTGACAAAATCTATAAAGGAGGATACTTCCATGGCTATGGAACGCGAAAACAAGGCCCCTCGCGCCGGTGCTCCTGCGAACCGCAAGCGCCGCAAGGTCTGCCAGTTCTGCGTTGACAAGTGCGAATATATCGACTACAAGGATGCCGCCAAGCTGCGCCGCTTTATTTCCGAGCGCTCCAAGATCCTGCCCCGC
>DJRC01000037.1:24996-25305 GCA_002437735.1 Oscillospiraceae bacterium UBA6370
GCGCCCGTCAGATCGCTCTGCTGCCCTTCGTCACCGAATAACTGCAAACGAAAAAGAGACACGCGGTGCGTGTCTCTTTTTTTGCCCGGAGCAGGTGCTGCGCGGCGAGCGATCTGCCTTAGCGGCGGCAGGACGGACGGCGCAGCTGCGCCGCGCCAACATTTTGCGGAGCAAAATCTTGGCGGAGGGGCGATTCATTTGCCCCGGGCATTCTAATACCGGAGGGTGGAGCCGCCGACGGCGGCGAAACCTAAAAAGAAAAGCATCGCTTTGCGATGCTTTTCTTTTTGGTGCCTCGTCGGGGATTCG
>DJRC01000078.1 GCA_002437735.1 Oscillospiraceae bacterium UBA6370
TGACGAGAATGGCGCCGAAGCCCATGGGCAGCAGCAGCGCGGGCTCGTAGTCCTTTTGGATGGCGAGGTAGATGAGCGCGAAGCCCACGAGATACATCACGCCTTGCTGCAACGTCACCGCCCGGAAGCCGTCAAGCAGAAAGCTCATAAATGCAACACACTCCTATAACATAAAATTGCCTTTGGGAAAAGAAAAAGACTCTTACCGTCGGACGGCTGCAAAGACGTCTTCGGTAAAAGTCTCGCCATTTCATGAGCGGACCGGGGGCGCAGCCCCGTGATGACGACCCGCCCAACGCCCTGCGGCGTCGGCTACTCCCTTATTCCTCCCGGTATCATAGCATACGAAGCGTCCTGTGTCAAACCAATTATTGCCGATTCGTAAACTTTTTAGTGCACTCTTTACTCTTTAGGCGAAATCGTATAGAATAAAAGCAATTTTGATAGGAAGTGTGATGGACCTTGCAGAATTTCTTTTATAAGCTTCGCTGCGCGATGGCGCGCTTCATGTACGGCCGAAACGGCGCTGACCAGCTCTGCTGGGCCTTGTTTATCGCTGAGCTGGTACTCAGCCTGCTGCCCGCCTTGGTGCCGGGGCAGGCATTTTCCGCCTTTATCCACTATACCACGCTCTTTTTGTGCGTATATCTGCTATTCCGTATGTTCTCGCGCAATCTTGAAAAGCGCCGCGCGGAAAACGCAAAATTCATGCAGTGGTGGGGACCGAAGCAGAGCGCCCTGCGCGGAGCGAAGGCCCGCCGCGCCGACAAGGAGCACAAGTATGTGAAGTGCTCCTGCGGCACCTATTGCCGCGTACCGCGCAGCATCGGAACGGTAGAATTGACCTGTCCGAAGTGCGGAAAAAAGCGGATCGTGAAAACCTGAAAATGAGTCCTTTTGAAAAAAGCGCCGAAGGGCGCTTTTTTGTACACTTTGACGGCCCATTTTGCTCAAAATCGCCCGTGTCTGCCCAATGTCTACCCGCCGAAACACCTGGGGCGCAAGGGCTTGCGGGTTTTCCGAAGAGGCCGCCGTCTCCCCTTCCGTCTACCCCATTTTTCACGCCGATTCCCGAAACGCCTGCCATTGCTGCGAAAATTTTTGAAATTTCCGAGCCGGACCGGCGCGGGGCACACATCCGTGCAACCGAAACGAAAAAATTCAAAAATAGATAACAAACCCTTGCGGTTCTGTGCTATAATCAGCACAAATATATCACCAAAGGAGATGCCGCTATTATGGCAAAGAAACAATTCAAGGCAGAATCCAAGCGCCTGCTGGACTTGATGATCAACTCCATCTACACCCACAAGGAGATCTTCCTGCGCGAGATCATCTCGAACGCGAGCGACGCCATCGACAAGCTCTGCTACCTCTCGCTGACTGACGACAAGGTCGGCCTTGACCGCGGCGATTTCAAAATCGAGATCACCGCAGACAAGGACGCGCGCACGCTGACCGTGAGCGACAACGGCATCGGCATGGACAAGGACGAGCTGGAGAACAACCTCGGCGTCATTGCCTCGTCCGGCTCGTACAAATTCCGTCAGGAGGCCGAGCAGAAGGAGGACATCGACATCATCGGTCAGTTCGGCGTGGGCTTCTACTCCGCGTTCATGGTCGCGGATGAGATCACGGTCGTCACGAAGAAATACGGCGCAGAGACCGCCTACCGCTGGCAGTCCTCCGGCGCGGACGGCTACACTGTCGCCGAATGTGAGAAGGACAGCGTCGGCACCGACGTCATCATGCACCTCAAGGCGGACACGGACGAGGAGAAATATTCCGAGTACCTCGACGGCTATCGGCTCTATGAGCTGGTGAAAAAATATTCCGACTACATCCGCTACCCCATCCGTATGCTGCGCCCGACGCGCAGGGTCAAGGAGGGCAGCGACCCCGAAAAGCCCGAGTACGAGTATGTGGACGAGATGACGACGGTCAACTCCATGGTGCCGCTCTGGCAGCGTCCGCGCGGCGAGGTGACGGACGAGGAGTACGAGAAGTTCTACCAGTCCATCGCTCATGCCTTTGACAAGCCGCAGCGCGTCATCACCGCGAGCGTCGAGGGAGCCGTGACCTACAAGGCGCTGCTGTTCATCCCCTCGCAGCGGCCGATGGACTTCTACAGCGAGGGCTATGAAAAGGGCTTGCAGCTCTACTCCGCGGGCGTGATGATCATGGATCACTGCGACGCGCTGCTGCCGGATTATCTGCGCTTTGTGTGCGGCGTGGTGGACTCCCCCGACCTGAGCCTGAACATCTCGCGCGAGCTTTTGCAGCACGACCGTCAGCTCAAGGTCATCGGGAACAGTCTGGAGAAGAAGCTCCGCGCCGACCTCGAAAAACTGCTGCGCGACGACCGCGAGGGCTACGAAAAATTCTACGAGAACTTCGGCCGCGCCATCGGCTTCGGCATTGCCGGGCCGGACGGGCTGAGCCGCAAGGAGGCGCTGCAGGATCTGCTGCTTTTCTACTCCTCGACGGAGAAGAAGCTCACCACCCTGCGCGAGTATGTGGACCGTATGCCGGAGAGCCAGAAGTACATCTACTACGCCGCGGGCGAGAATGTCTCCGCCATCGACCACCTGCCGCAGACCGAGCTGCTGAAGGACAAGAACTACGAGATCCTCTACCTTACCGGTGAAACGGACGAATTTGTTCTGCAAATGCTGGGCAAGTATGCCGATAAGGAATTCCGCTCCATCGTCGACGGCGAGCTGGACCTCGGCGACGAGGAGGAAAAGGCTCTCGACGAAAAGCCGGAGCTGATGCAGTTCGTCAAAGAGACGCTCGGCGATAAGATCAAGGAGGCCCGCGCTTCCCGCCGTCTCAAGACGCATCCCGTGTGCATGACCGCAGGCGAGGGCTTGAGCTTCGAGATGGAGAAATACTTCAAAAACTTCCAGATGCCCACGCCCGTCAAGGCCGACCGCATTCTGGAGCTGAACACCGACCATCCCGCCGTGCAGGCGATGGAGGCCGCCATGACCTCCGACCGCGCCAAGGCGGAGCTGTATGCAAAGATCCTCTACGATCAAGCGCTGCTCATCGCGGGCCTGCCGCTTGAGGACCCGAGCGAATACACCGATCTGGTCGCCCGGCTGATGAAGTAAGGGCCGCACCGAAAACTCATTTTGGAGGACGCCGCTATGAAAAAGCTGTCCGCGCTACTCCTGTCCCTGCTGCTCCTGCTCACCGCCTGCGGCACGCCCGCTACGCCGGACGATGCCGTGACGCTGCCGACCCCAAACGATGAGATATTGGTCGAGGAGGGGCTGCGCGCCGAGGATCTGCCCGAGGTCTGCCGCCTGTGGTTCGACCTTGCCGAGACCTCCGGCGCGGCGGATAAAAGCAGCAAGCTCCCGCTTGCCTCTCGTGCCGACGAGGGCGCGTGCGACTACCTCGCCGTCCGTCTGCCGGACGGAACGTACACCGATCTCATTCAGGAGGGCAAGCATGCCGACGAGGGCGTCACGCTTGACGGCTTCTCCGGCGGGGCTGCGAAGCAGGAGGGCTCCTACGGCCAGCTCGCATGGAACGGCGAGCTGTACCACGCCTTCACCGTCTCCGCAGCAGACTGCACCCTCCCGAACCTCACCGCGCCGGACGGCGGCATCCTCCGTTTGAACATCTCCGGCGACTGTACCGTGGACGGCGGCGGCACGGAGTACGCCTGCTTCGAGGGCTTCGACTGTGTGCTTGTCACCGGCGGCGGTACGCTGACGGTCTCAAATGCCGCCGCCCTCGACTGCGGCGGCGGGGACCTCCCCATCCCCTCGCTGGTGCTCGACGGCGATGTGACGCTGCGCTGCGACGACATCCGTCTCGCCGCCCCGAATACGGTCGACGTGCCCGCGCTCGCCATGCTCGGCGGCACGCTCTGCACCGATATGCTCTGGCTCAATAACGGCGCGCTGGTCAACGTCGGCGGCACGCTCAGCGTGCAGGGCTCCGCGCAGGAGCTGACGCGCGCGGTGTTTCGCGGCGGCACGACGCTCCTCGGCACAGCCGAGCAGAAGGCGGAGTTCATCCTCTCCGGCGGCACGGCGCACCTCGCGGGCAGCCTTGCCGGGGGCTCGACCGTCGAGGGCGGCGCAGGCGTTTTTTCCGCGCAGAGCTTTTCCGGCGCGGCGGTCAACGACTACGGTGCCGTCCTGTGGGACG
>DJRC01000018.1 GCA_002437735.1 Oscillospiraceae bacterium UBA6370
CGGCGGAGGGGATGCTGGCCTTCTGCCGCGGCATCCAGGCGGCCGCGCCGGTCGACAGCTATGTGACGCCGGTGCCCTGGGCCATGCCGGGCTATGATGCCGAGGTCGTCATGGCGGCGGGCGCGTTCGTGCAGGGCAGCTCCATTGAGCTGTCCGCCGACGGCCCCATCCGTCCGCCCTATGCGGTCTACTACCAGGGTGGCCTGACCTGGTACCACGCCAAGCTCGGCGTGCTGCTCTCGCTGCAGAAGATGCTCGACGCGGGGCTGGTCACACTGCCCTAACTCTATATTGTCAGGAGGGTCTTGCTATGCTGATCCGAAGGACTCCCCTCACCAACCGTCATTTCCGGCGCAGACCCCCGCCGGAGACTGTCCGTTTTTTGATCTCAAAATACTGACAGATATAAAGGAGTTTAACAATTCAATATGTGGTTCTGGCTTTCTCTCATCGCACTGCTCTGCTGGAGCGGCAGCGACCTCTTTTCCAAAATCGGCTGCCGCGACGAGGACGACCGGCTCAGCCATCTCAAGATGGTCATGGCCGTCGGCGTCGTCATGGGCCTGCACGCGGCGTTTGAGATCTTCGTCGGCGGGACGGAGATCAGCTTCGCTATCATCCTCACCTACCTGCCCGTGTCGCTGCTCTACATCGGCTCGATGACGCTCGGCTATCTGGGGCTGCGGTACATCGAGCTGTCCGTCTCGTCGCCCATCTGCAATTCCTCGGGCGCGCTCGTCGCCGTGATGACGCTCGTGTTCCTCGGCGGCGAGGACTATTCCCCGCTCGCCATCTTCGCGGTGCTGCTCGTGTGCGTGGGCGCCATCGGCCTCGGCGTGGTGGACGCGACCGAGGACCCCGAGCTGCGCGCGGCGCGTCAAGCCGAGGGCAACCGCAAGTACGCCAAGAGCTTTCTCGCCCTCGCGCTGCCGGTGGCCTATTGCCTGCTCGACGCGGCGGGCACCTTTGCCGACAACCGCGTGCTTGAAACGCTGACTGCGCAGGCCTTCGACAGCGGCAGGTTTGCCACGCTGGACGAATGTGCCGATCGTGCGGCGGCTTCCGCCAACTGCGCCTATGAGCTGACGTTCCTCTTCGCCGCCGTGGTGTGCTTCGTCTACGTCGTGCTGATCCGCAGGGACAAGCTCATCCCGAAGCGGGAAGCGCCGAAGTACCTTGGCGCGGTCTGCGAGACCGCCGGTCAGTTCGCCTACATTTACGCCATCGCGGACACCGAGCACCTTGCCATGTCCGCGCCCATCATCAGCTCCTACTGCGCGGCGAGCGTGCTGTGGAGCCGCCTCTTCCTCAAGGAAAAGCTCTCTTGGAAGCACTATGCGATGATATTGCTCGTGGTCGTCGGCATCGCCATCATGGGCGTGTTCGACGTCTGAAGAAAACAGAAAAAAGGACGGCCTGAGCCGTCCTTTTTCTATTCCTCGATGGGCACGTCGATGATGTTCACGCCGCGGCGCAGGGCGTATTCGATGGTGTAGCGCGTGCCGCCAGGCAGGCCATCGTGCACGGCGATGAGCAGGTCGGAGTGATCGACCATGTAGCGGTTGCGCCGCTGCATACACTCGCGCGTGTAGTGCTCCTGCACCATCGTCTCATAGTCACACTGCGCCAGAATACGGCGGTAGCGCTCACGCTGCGCCGCGCTCCAACCGTCCGCCTGCGTCGGGCAGGGGATCGCCGCCTCGAGCGTCACCTCGCTGTGGCGCCCGCGCAGCGCCAGCACCGCCTCGGCGCAGTAGAGGTCGCAGCCCTCCGCCATGCCGCAGATAAAGTGCGTGTAGCCGTCCTCCACGGCGCGGGCGATCACCTCACGCAGCCGCGCCTTGAGCCGCAGACAGCGCTCATCGCTCTCGTCCGTCCCCCACGGCAGCTTTGCCGGTCGGTGACCCGTGAAGCAGCAGCTCACCGGTTTTCCGCGCACGCGCATCCCTCCCTTCGTCGTTTCCTTTCTATTATAGAACATTCGTTTTTATTTGTAAAGTGTTGTTTTTCCTCTTGCATTTTTCCCAGCGCTGTGCTATGCTTTAGCCAAGCTTGAAATACTGGTCTTCGAGGCGGGGTGAAATTCCCCACCGGCGGTATAGTCCGCAAGCGGCATTTTTGCCGCACGATCCGGTGCGATTCCGGAACCGACGGTCACAGTCCGGATGAGAGAAGATGTGCTGCGCGCTGTTATCACGCAATTCCCTCGCTCTTTTTGCGTCATGCACCTTGGAAGACTCGTTCTTTCAAGGAAAATGAACAAAAGGAGTGTTTTTTTATGTCCGAACCCAACGTCAACGCCATCCCCTCCGCCCGCGCTGCAGGCCGCAGCCGCACGCACAAGGTAACGGTCACCGCCATGCTCTCGGCCGTCGCCTTTGTGCTCATGTTCATCGAATTCCCCATCCCAGCGCTCATCCCCGCCTTTGTCAAGCTCGACATCTCCGACCTTCCCGAGCTGCTCGCCGCATTCTCGCTCGGCCCCGTCTACGGCGTGGTGGTGGCCTTTCTGAAGAACCTGCTCTTTGCCGTGCTGCACGGCACCTCGTCCGCCTACGTCGGCGAGCTGTTCAACTTCCTCATGGGCGCGGTGTTCGCCTTCTCCGCCGGCTTTGTCTATCAGCGCAATAAGTCCCGCGGGGGCGCGCTGCTCGGCGCGGTCATCGGCACGCTGCTCATGGCGGTGCTCTCCGTTCCGCTGAACTACTTCGTGGTCTACCCCGCCTACGTCGTGTGCTATCACCTGCCGCTCGAGACCATCATCGGGATGTATCAGGCCATCCGCCCCTCGGTCGACGGTCTGCTTGAATGCCTGCTCGTGTTCAATATGCCCTTCACGCTCTTCAAGGGTCTGCTCGACGTGGCGCTCTGCTTTTTGATCTACAAGCCGCTCTCCCCCCTGCTGCACAAGTAAAACGGCTCTCTCGGGGCGGTCTGCCAAGGCAGGCCGCCCTTTTCGTGCAAACAGCAGAAAATTCACAAAAATTCTGTGCAAAACGTTGGATATCTGCGATATTGACGATTTGCTCCCGCAAGGCTATAATTCACTCATTCAATCCAATAAAGCGAAATGCAACGATCGAGACAAGTACCATGCGCCATTCGGTCACAGCGAGTCGGGGACAGTGGGAGCCCGATACACAGAGGCCATGCGAATAACACTCGGGAGCAGCGATCTGAACGGCTTCGGCCCGGTAGGAAAGACGCGGCGTGCGGCGTTAAGGCACAGGGGTTTGTTGGAACCCCGCAAAGGGGCCGGTCTTGGATCGGCAAATTAGGTGGCACCACGGATACGCAGCGATTCGTCCTAAAATTTACAGGACGTCGCTGCTTTATTTTATCCGGAGGTGCTTTTTTATGTGCGCTATCATCGGCTTTGATTCCCCCACCCTGACGGAGCAGGAGATCCGTCCTTACTTTGACCGCACCGTTTCCCGCGGCCCCGACATGAGCCGGATGGAAAAGGCCGGCCGCGGTATGCTCGGCTTCCACCGCCTTGCCATCATGGGCCTGCACGAGGAGGGGATGCAGCCCTTCCACCTCGGCGGCGACATGGCGGTGTGCAACGGCGAGCTGTACGGCTTCCGCCCGCTCAAAAAGGAGCTGGAGGCCAAGGGCTACGCCTTCGCGTCCGAGTCCGACTGCGAGCTCATTCTCCCCCTCTACCGCGAGTACGGCGTGGAGATGTTCGCCAAGCTCGACGCCGAGTTCGCCATGATCATTTATGACGCCAAGGCCGACCGTCTCGTCGCCGCGCGCGACCCCATCGGCATCCGTCCGCTCTTCTACGGCTATCTCGCCGACGGCGGTATCATCTTCGCCAGCGAGGCGAAGAACCTCGTCGGCCTGTGCGAGCGCATCATGCCCTTCCCGCCGGGCCACTACTACGCCGACGGCAAGTTCGTCCGCTACGTCGACCTCACCACGGTGACGGAATACTCCAAGGACGACCTGGACACCGTGTGCAAAAAGATCCGTGAGAAGCTCATCGCGGGCGTGGAAAAGCGGCTCGACGCCGACGCGCCGCTCGGCTTCCTGCTCTCCGGCGGTCTGGATTCCAGCCTTGTCTGCGCCATCTCCGCCAAGCTCCTCGGCAAGAGGATCCGCACCTTTGCCATCGGCATGGACCTCGACCCCATCGACCTCAAGTATGCCCGCGAGGTCGCCGACTTCATCGGCGCCGAGCACACCGAGGTTATCATGACGCGCGAGCAGGTGCTCGCCTCGCTCGAAGAGGTCGTTGCCATGCTCGGCACCTACGACATCACCACCATCCGCGCGAGCATGGGTATGTACCTGTGCTGCAAGGCCATCCACGAGCAGACCGACGTGCGCGTGCTTATGACGGGCGAGATCTCCGACGAGCTCTTCGGCTACAAGTACACGGACTTCGCGCCCTCGCCCGAGGCCTTTCAGCAGGAGGCAAAAAAGCGCGTGGACGAGCTGTATATGTACGATGTGCTCCGCGCCGACCGCTGCATCGCGGTCAACTCCATCGAGGCGCGCGTGCCGTTCGGCGACCTCGATTTCGTCAAATATGTGATGAGCATTGATCCCAAGCTCAAGGTCAACAGCTACCACATGGGCAAGTATCTGCTGCGCGAGGCGTTCGCCGCCGACCGCATCCTGCCCGAGGACATCCTCTGGCGGCAGAAGGCCGCCTTCTCCGACGCCGTCGGCCACTCGATGGTGGACGACCTCAAGGAGTATGCCGAGAGCCTGTACACCGACGAGGAGTACGAGGAAAAGCGGAAGCAGTATTCCTTTGCGACGCCGTTCACGAAGGAAAGCCTGCTCTACCGCGAGCTGTTCGAGAAATATTATCCCGGGCAGGCCGAGATGGTCAAGGACTTCTGGATGCCGAACAAGGACTGGGAGGGCTGCGACGTCAAGGACCCCTCCGCCCGCGTGCTCTCCAACTACGGCGCAAGCGGCGTGTGAGCGGTACAAGCTCAAAGCGAAGATATGCTCGGCGGTCTTATTCGCCGTTTCCCCGTGATGAAAAAGGGGTCCCCTGTCCGCACGGACAGGGGACCCCTTTTTTGCTGCATTACAGGAAGAGCTTATCCTCGGCGCGGCGGGTGTAGTCGCGCTCGAGCATCGCCTTGTGCGAAAGGAAGGCTTCGTCGTCGAAATACTTCGCGCCCGTCGGACAACTCCGCACGCAGGAATGGCACTTGATGCACACGCCCGTGACCTCGGCGGGGTCCTCGCGGCTGATGCTGCCCATCGGGCAGAGCGCCACGCACACGCCGCAGCCGGTGCATTTACTCCGGTCGGTCTGCGGCTTGACCTTGAGAAAGTTTTTCGGCTCGCCGTCCAGTCCGAGGGGGCGGTAGTAGGGTGCATCCGCGTCGCCGTCGACCTGAACAGGCGCGGGGACCTCGGTCATCTTGCCGAGCTTTGTCACGACCGCCGCGCCGAGCTGCGCGAGCACGGTCACGTCCTCGCGGTCGGGACGGCCCGCGGCCAGCGTATCCGAAAAGGCGTGCTGGCAGGCGAACGCGCCGGCGGCGATGGTGTGGAAGCCCGCGTTCTCCAGACTCGCGCACAGCTCGGCGAGAGAGTTATCAAAGCTGCGGTTGCCGAAGGTCACGACCGGCACGGCAAGCGCGCCGTTTCCGGCAAAGCCGGTCTGCACAAAGGGCAGGAGCTTGTTGGGCACCTTGCCGGCGTAGGTCGGCGTGCCGAAGATCACGAGGTCCTTGTCCGTGAAGGCATAGGTCTCCTCCCGCGCGGCGGGCAGGGTGAAGTCGACAGTCTCGAGCGGCAGCTCCAGCGTCTGCGCGATGGCGTTGGCCAGGGTGGTGACGACCTTGCGGGTCCTTCCGGTGGCGCTGAAATAGACGGCGTAAACGGTTTTGATCTCCATGATGCGTCCTTCTCTCTTCATTTTTTATATAATTTTATATAGCTCTCAGAGGGAAAAATCCTCCGGCGAGTGCGCTTTGGGATCGAGCGAGGCGGGCCGCGGCGGCACGCGGCGCAGCGGATCGTAACGGAAGTGGCGGCAGTGGTCGCTGCCGTCCACCACGCCCCTGCGCGAGCAGGCGACCTCGCGCTCGTTCACCGCGGAGCCGTGGGCGCAGTAGGCGCAGCGCGGCTCAATGTCCTTGCGGAACGGATTTTTCATGTCCTCTCTCCCCTTTTTCTTTCTTTTATTACAGGCTCAAAAGGTCGATCGCGCCGTCCTTCATCACGGCACGCAGCTGCGTGACGGGATGGTCGTAGGAGTCGATGATGCGCGTGGCGATGACATCCTCCAGCTCCTTCTGGATGGTGCGGCGCAGGTTGCGCGCGCCGTAGGTGAGCGAGTAGGACTTGTTCGCCAGATACTCCGCCACGGCATCGTCGTAGGTGAAGGTGAAGCCCTTCTCCTTCAGGCTGAGCGCCAGCTCGTCGAGCATGATACGGGCAATGGAGACGAAATTCTTCTCGTCGAGGCGGTTGAAGCAGATGATCTCGTCCACGCGGTTGATGAACTCGGGGCGCAGGAACTCGCCGAGCGCCTTCATCGTGCGCTCGCGGTTCTGCTCGCTGACGCTGCGGCCGAAGCCGACGCTGCCCTCCTTGCGGTCGCTGCCGGCGTTGGAGGTCATGACGATGACGGTATTCTCAAAGTTGACCTTGCGGCCGTGCGCGTCGGTCACCTCGCCGTCGTCGAGGATCTGCAGCAGGACGTTCAGCACGTCCGGATGTGCCTTTTCGATCTCGTCGAAGAGAATGACAGCGTAGGGCTTGCGGCGAATTTTTTCGGTCAGCTGCCCGGCCTCGTCGTAGCCGACGTAGCCCGGAGGGGAGCCGACAAGACGCGAGACGGAGTGCTTCTCCATGAACTCCGACATATCAAGACGGATGAGGGAATCGGGCGAATCGAAGAGGTCGGCGGCAAGCTGCTTGACCAGCTCCGTCTTGCCCACGCCG
>DJRC01000010.1:0-799 GCA_002437735.1 Oscillospiraceae bacterium UBA6370
ACAGGAAACACCGCCAGCGGCATCGGGACAAAGAGAAACGCGCGCCTAAGCAGGGTGACTTTCCGTCCGTCCGCAAAATAGCGCAGCCATGTGACATAGCAGAAGTCTGGCATTCTGGCAGGCTCACTGTGAACCCATCGTCGGTTCAGCAAATGGGCACAGTCCCCCTTTGGAGGAACAAAATCATTTGCACGATTATTCATAGCAGTGCATAAAGATTAGAGGTGCTGCTCCCATTGGGGCGATACCGAGGCGGCTAATGGCGCGCCAATAGAACGATGACCGTCAGTGCAAACCTCTGGAAAGATACTTTCTGGGGCATTGTAGCTGGTTGCAAATAAATATTTTGGCGATGGATATGAAAAAGGGGGCGATATGCTCCATGTCATTAAGTTAAGTTAAAAGCGCAGCTGTTGGGGAGTGGAAAGAGGATTTCCGCTCCTTAACAGCTGCGCTATTTTTCTGCCATATCGTTAAGCTAAGGGTATACTTTCTTGAAAAATATTTTTTGAAATTTTTACTCGCATTTTGAGAAATTAATTTGTATCATATAAAAAATGTGCTGTTTTTCAGAGAAAGTTAAGTATTTTTAGAAAAAAATTTAAAATTGCGTCAAGATGATGGCACATAGTGAAAGCCTTAACTTAATGACATTGATGCAAAGCGTGGCTTCCTTTTTGCTCTCAGAACGAAACGACCTCCTGCGCGGGCTTGGCGCAGGTGGTGATCTTGTCCACATACAGCACAGGGCCGTCGCCCTGATAGGCCTCGATATACTCCTTGCGGACGGTGGCGGTGA
>DJRC01000010.1:935-13441 GCA_002437735.1 Oscillospiraceae bacterium UBA6370
CAGCAGGTCATCACGAAGCGGCCCGGGCAGTGGACGCCGGGGAACTTCTTGGAGTGGCACATGAGGAGCTTCATGTGAACACGCTTGCCGTCCCAGCGATCGAGGTGGTCCATCACGTCCACATACCACACGCCGTAGTCGTCGTCGGGAATGTCGATGAGGTCGGGCGTCATGTCGAACGGACACTCGTTTCCGGTGAGGTAATCCTCGCTGTTGCCGTCGTTGTCCTCCAGATAGATGTCCGCGCGGCGGTTGACCATGCGGAGGTTGCGGGCGCGCAGCGCGTCCTTCAGCTCCGGCGTGCAGCGGTTGAAGACCAGCATATCCGCGTTGGTGATCTTCTCCATCATCAGCTGGCCCATGTTCTTCACGAACAGCTCGAACGTCGGCGCCTGCACGAAGGTCATGATCTGGTAGAGCACCCAGTTGGCGGGCAGCACGTCGCGGTAGAGCCTTTCCATCTGCCACATGCCGTTGTACTCGATGAGCACCTGCTTGGGACGGTACTTCTTCTCCAGCTCACGGCAGAAGTCGGCGGTCAGCTCGTCCTCGTCGTCCACGGTGACGACGGTGACGTTGTCGAGCGCTTTCTTTTCATATTCTTCCTCGCCCTCCTCGCAGCAGAGCAGGAGGGTCTTATCCTCGCGGGCGAAGCCGTCCTCCAGGATGCCGTTGATGAAATTGGTCTTGCCGGCGTCGAGAAAGCCGGCGACCAGATAGACAGGAATATCCATGAATGTCCTTCCTTACAGACCGAAAAGCTCGGCGAGCTTGTCTTCCTTGAGCTCCGCGCCGATGACGCAAAGCCTGCCCGTGTAGTCGGGATGACCCGCGCGGACCTCGTGCTCCTCGGGAACGTAGTCAAATTCGAGCCAGCCGCCCTCGCCGTTCACGATGCCCTTGGCGCGCAGGATGTGGCCGTAGTCGCCGCTGTCGAGCTTCGTGAGAATATCGTCAAGCACGGCCTTGGAGTATAGCTTCGGCGTTTCCTTGCCCCAGGAGGAGAACACGTCGTCGGCGTGGTGATGATGGTGGTGGCACGCGCAGTCGGGATCGTCGCACTCCTCACCGTCGTGGTGATGATGATGGTGCTCGTGGTCGTCGTAGTCATGCTCGTGATGATGCTCGTCGTGGTCATCATCCTCGTCGTGGTCGTGATGATGCTCGTGCTCATGGTTGTACTCGTCGTGCTCATCATGATCGTGGCCATGATGGTGGTGCTCATGCTCGTGCTCGGCCTCCTCAAGCTCGTGCTCACGGCGCATCTTCTCGAGCAGCTCGTCGCTGAGCGACACCTTCTCGATGGCGGAGAGGATGGTCTTGCCGTCTAACTCGTCCCACGGAGTCGTGAGGATGGCGGCGTCGGGGTTCTTCTCACGCAGCAGCGCGGCGGCAGCCTCGAGCTTTTCCTGCGAGAGCTTCTGCGTGCGGGAGAGGATGATCGTGCCGGCGGCCTCGATCTGGTTGTTGTAGAACTCGCCGAAGTTCTTCATATAGACCTTGACCTTGCTCGCGTCGGCGACGGTGACGTAGCTGTTGAGCTTGAGCTTGGGGCACTCGTCCACGGTGCGCTCGACGGCTACGATGACGTCGCTGAGCTTGCCCACGCCGCTCGGCTCGATGAGGATACGGTCGGGGTGGAACTGCTCCACGACCTCGCGCAGCGCCTTGTTGAAGTCACCCACGAGCGAGCAGCAGATGCAGCCGGCGGACATCTCGGAGATCTCGATGCCGGACTCCTTGAGGAAGCCGCCGTCGATGTTGATCTCACCGAACTCGTTTTCGATCAGCACGAGCTTTTCGCCCGCGTAGGCTTCGGCAATGAGCTTTTTGATGAGCGTCGTTTTGCCGGCGCCGAGAAAGCCTGAGAAAATGTCAATTTTTGTCATGGTAGGATACGCTTCCTTTTTCTTGAATTTACTAAACATCTATTATATGCCCGAGTTGTGAACGATTCAAGTCCCTCGCGGGCAAAAAGCTCACTTTTTTGCGTAAAAAATGAGCAATGCTACAGCTGCGGAACCGCGAGGCGGTGCGGCAGCATCACGCGGCCAAAGCAGGCAAGGCTGCGCGTACCGGTGGAGGCGAGCACAACGTCGGCGTCGGCGCGGGCGCGGTTGAGGGAGAAAAGGTAGGTCATGCCCAGCGCGTCGCGGTGGTACTGCTTGCAGAGCATCGCGCCGTCCACGCAGAAGATGCCCACGTCGCCGTCCGCGAGCGGATCGCGGTTGACATAGACCACACTCTCGTCGTGAATGTACGGCTCCATGGAGTCGCCCTGAATGCGCACGGCGAAGTCCGCGCCGCGCGGCACGCTCTCGTCCGCGGGGATATAGGTGAAGTCCTCGTCGAGCACCGGCGCGGCATAGCCTGCGGCGGCGGGGGAATTGTAGAGCGGGATCAGGCGCGGCTCGCGCTCGCCGCCGCGCTCCTCCGCCAGCTCGTCGCGGTAGTCGCACAGCGCGTCGGTCACGCTGCGCACGGTGTCGCGTCCGATGGGAGAGAGCGAGCGGTATTTTTCCAGCAGCGTGCGCTCGGCTCCGGAGAGATCGAAGCCGCCGCTGCGGTAGCTGCCGCAGAAGAGCTGGTTGGGGTCGGTGCGCAGCGCGTCGAATAATCGCAGCAGCACGTCCTCCTTGGGGAAGCTGACGCCGGTCTCATAGTTGCCGACGGCGCTGGCGGAAACGCCGAGCTGCGCGGCTAGCGCCGCGCGCGTTAGACCGCAGGCCTCGCGGCGCGCCTTGAGTTGATCGCGGAAGCTCATGGAAAGCACCTCCTATAAAGGGTTCGAGCAATTTCGACACCATCATAACGCAAAAACTTGGCTCTGTCAAACATTTTAACAAGAAACTTGTAAATTTATTCTTGACATAACAAGTTTCTTGTGATATGGTAAGGACGCTCACAAGAAACTTGACAAAACAAAGCGGCGATTTCAGATAACTTGTGATCGAGATGCTTTTCGGTGTGCGGTTCGGAGGGAACGAATGGATGCAGGAGCTGTGTGAGTGCTTCGGTGGGGAAGGCGGATTTGCCCGCCGTTCAAAAAGAAAATCGTCACGCCATAAGGCGTAACGATTTTCTTGGTGGGGGAAGGTGGATTCGAACCACCGAAGTCACTGACAACAGATTTACAGTCTGCCCCCTTTGGCCACTCGGGAATTCCCCCATATTCGCTTGTGCGCTGAAACGGAAGCTTGGAGCTGGTAGACGGACTCGAACCCCCGACCTGCTGATTACAAATCAGCTGCTCTACCAACTGAGCTATACCAGCATTTCAGCAACAGAATGAATTTTAGCAGATGCCGCACGGTTTGTCAAGCCTAAATTTTTCGTTTTTCGGGAGGAATGGCTTTTGCACTTTAAAACCTGTTCGCCTGCGGAAAAACGCAGGCCCTACGGCCGTCCCTGCGGCCGATGCTCGCTGTGTGGGTGCGAGCTGCTGCGCGGGGAGCGCGGCTGGTATCTCAATGGGCAGAGCGTCTGCGCGGACTGCTTTCCGTCCTTCGCCCGCGCGGAGCTCGCGCCCTGCGAGATCGTGTTCGGAATGGAGGGGGAAGCGTGACACTATATCAGATATCCTTTACATACCGCGCGGACGCGGCGGTGCTGCGCACGCGCATTTCGGAGCTGCGCGCCGCGGCCCGGGCCGCGCAGAACCGCGAGGAGGCCGAGCGGCTCAAGCGGCGCATCGCCGAGCTTCAGGTGCTGCGCCGCCAGTCGAGCGAGCTGGCCGAGCTGACAAAACGCTATTACGAAAGGAACTATCACCGCGATGAAAGGTACACCCTATAGCATCCGCAACAACGAGTTTTACGGCGACATGGCGGCGTGGCTGCGCGCCAACGCGCAGGACAATGACGGTGAGCTGCTTCGGCTCAAGCGCAACCTGCGCCTGGCGCGGCAGGAGGCGCTGACCGCGCGGCAGCGGCAGCTGCTCCGGATGAATTTTGAGCAGAATAAGACCGTGACCGAGATCGCGCAGGAGCTGGGCGTCAACAAGTCCACGGTGTCCCGCACGCTGCTGCGCGCCAAACGGCGGCTCTATCAATGCCTGCGCTACGCGCTGTAGTCCGCGCTTGACTTCGGCACGGCGTGCGCATACAATAAAAAGCACCGGAAAAAACAGGAGCGGAGGGAATGTCTATGCTGCACAAAGCGATACAGAACCGGTGGTGCCGGCTGGCTCTGGCCGTGGCCGCGACGCTGCTCTACGCCATCGGCGTGAACTGGTTCATTGTCCCGATGGGACTTTACACCGGCGGCCTGCTGGGCTTCTGCCAGGTCGCCCGCACGCTGATCGTGGAGGCGCTGGGGCTGTCGCCGAACGTGGATTTTTCGGGCGTCCTGTATCTGGCGGCGAACGTGCCCATCCTGCTGCTGGCGTGGCAGGCGCTGGGAAGGGGCTTCCTTGTGCGCACCGTCGTGTGTACCGTCACCTCGTCGCTTTTTCTGAGTCTCGTGCCGCCACCGGCGGCGCCGCTGGTGGAGGAGACGCTGACGAACTGCGTGCTCGGCGGCATCCTCGTCGGCTTTTCGCTCGGCGTTGTGCTCACCTGCGGCTGCTCGACCGGCGGACTGGACATCCTCGGACTGTGGCTCGCCAAGAAGGGCAAGGGCTTCAGCGTGGGGCGCTTCAGCCTTGGCTTCAACGCGCTGCTCTACACGCTCTGCGCGGTCCTCTTCGGCCTGCGCGCGGCGATCTACTCCATAATTTATACGGTGTTCTGCGCGCTCTTCATTGACCGCGGGCACCAGCAGAACATCACCGAGCAGGTGCTCATCTTCACCAAGGACGAGGACCCCGAGCTGCCGAGGAATATCATGGCGCGGCTCGGCCGCGGCGTGACCTACTGGGAGGGCAAGGGCGCTTACACCGGCGAGGATCTGCGCGTGCTGTGCGTGTGCGTCTCCAAATTTGAGGAGGCCGACCTTTACGGCGTGGTCCATGAGCTGGACCCGAACGCCTTTTTCATCACGCAGGAGGGCGTGACCATCCACGGAAACTTCATCCGCAAGCTGTCTTGAATCAGGGGAGATGCCGCACGGCATCTCCCCTTTTGCATGATTTCCTGCAAAAAGTGAGAAAAACGACGGAATTTGTGCATATCAGATAATTTGATGGAGTAATTCGGAATAATTTTATTGCATTTTTGGGAAAAGTGTGATAATGTACGACCTAATCTTTTATTTTTGAAGGAGGCGGCTTGCTGCATGTATACCGACAACTATTTCAACCGATTTGAGCTTGCGCCCGAGGTGGCGGAGGCACTGAAAAAGTGCAAATGCATCGCCTACGCCGAGACGAAGGAGGAGCTGCAGGAAATGGCCTACGGCCCCACGCACACCTCCCGCTACGACGTGGTGTATCCCATCGAGGGGCTCGGCACGGTCAAGGAGGCCGAGGTGGTGCGCTGCAAGAACGGCTGCGTGGTCAACTTCATGGAGGACTATATGCGCCGCCGCGATCCGAACAGCATGGCCATCGGCGACGAGCTGCCGACCGACAAGCCCCGCTTCAAGGACCGCTTCGGCTATGAGTTCTCCAAGCTCCGGCAGGAGACGCTCGACTGGCTGAGCAATCAGCAGATCGTGATGCTGCCGTTCTACGCCGGCCCGAACGGCCATGGCTACCCGAGCTTGATGATCTGCCCGATGAACGCGGCGTTCTTTGCGCTCTCGCTCGCCAATATGCAGGGCTTCGTGAGCATCGCGGACGTGCCCGAGCACTATAAGCCGCGTGCCATCATCTTCGTCGCGCCGCCATTCCGCCATACGCACTTCGACGGCAAGCAGGTCGTCGTCCACAACCGCAGCGAGGAGCTGCACGAGGTCTGGGCCTACAACCTCTACCCGGGTCCGAGCGCCAAGAAGGGCGTATTTTCGCTGCTGCTCGACATCGGCGAGCACGAGGGCTGGGTCTGCTGCCATACGAGCGCCGCGATGGTCGAGACGCCGTATGAAAACGAGATCGTGTTCATGCACGAGGGCGCGTCCGGCGGCGGCAAGAGCGAGATGCTCGAGGACTTCCACCGCGAGGACGATGACCGCCTGCTCATCGGTACGCACACGGTCACGGGCGAAAAATATTATATGACGCTCGGCGAGAGCTGCAAGATCCACCCCATCGCCGACGACATGGCCTGCGCGCTCAAGTCCATCCAGGACCCCGCGAGCGGCAAGCTGCGCATCCTCGACGCAGAGGACGGCTGGTTCCTGCGCATGGACGGTATGAACGCCTACGGCAACAACCCGCTCTATGAGCGCATCTGCATCCATCCGAGCGAGCCGCTGGTGTTCTTCAACATGGACGGCATCCCCGGCTCGACCTGCCTGATCTGGGAGCACGTCATCGAGTCGAACGGCAAGCCCTGCTCGAACCCGCGCGTCATCCTGCCGCGCAAAATGCTCGACAACATCGTGCCGGACACCGAGCCGGTGGAGGTCGATGTGCGCAGCTTCGGTGTGCGGATGCCGCCGAGCACCGCGAAGAACCCGAACTACGGCGTGATGGGTATGCTGCAGGTCGTGCCGCAGAGCATTGCGTGGCTGTGGCGTCTGGTCTCGCCGCGCGGCTTCAAGAATCCATCCATCGCGGACACGAACGCCGGCAGCGGTCTGAAGGCCGAGGGCGTGGGCTCCTACTGGCCGTTCGCTACGGGGCTCAAGGTCACGCAGGCGAACCTGCTGCTCGAGCAGATCATGAATAGCCCCAACACCACGAACGTGCTCATCCCAAACCAGCACATCGGCGCTTACCACGTCGGCTTCATGGGCGAATGGCTCAGCCGTGAGTACCTTGCCCGCCACCTCGGCACGGTGCGCGCGAAGCATCTGGTGCCCGCGCGCTGCGCGCTGTTCGGCTACGCGCTCGACGAGATGAAGCTCGACGGCCAGTTCGTCCGTCAGACCTTCCTGCGCCCCGAGACGCAGTCCAAGCTCGGCACCGAGGGCTACGACGCCGGCGCGAAGATCCTCACCGATTTCATCAAGGAGCAGGTCGCGCAGTTCGTCTGCGACGATCTCGACCCGCTGGGGAAGGAGATCATCGACTGCTGCCTGCACGACGGCACGCTGGACGATTACCTCGCCCTCACCCCGATGAAGCTGAAATAAAATTGCAAAAGGCCGCTGCGGCTGATACAATAGCCGCAGCGAGCCTTTTATTTCACCGCGCCTACGGGCGCGGTCACCGACGAGGTAGGTCATATGGAGCAGCACAGCATCAAGGTCATCGCGCGCATCCGCAGCGATTTCAAAACAAAGTTTGGCGTGCCGCGCCAGAGCGGGCTGGTGGAGGCCCTGCGTGCGCGCGTCGTGTTCGAGCCGGAATACCGCAATGCCGACGCCCTGCGCGGCATCGAGGGCTTTTCCCACCTGTGGCTCATCTGGCAGTTTTCCGGGGCCGTGCGCGAGGACTGGTCGCCCACCGTGCGTCCGCCCCGGCTCGGCGGCAACGAGCGCATGGGCGTGTTCGCCACGCGCTCGCCGTTCCGCCCGAACGCCATCGGTCTTTCCTGCGTGCGGCTCGAGGGCGTGGAGCAGACGGCGGAGGGGAGCGTGCTGCTCGTTTCCGGCGCGGATCTGATGGACGGCACGCCCATCTACGACATCAAGCCGTACCTCCCCTACGCCGACTGCAAGCCGGAGGCGAGCGGCGGCTTTGCACCGCAGCGCGGAGAGACCCTCGCGGTGGACTTCCCCACGGCGCTTTTATCGCGCGTGCCGGAGGACAGGCGCGTTGCCCTCACGGGCGTTCTGGCGCAGGACCCGAGGCCGCACTACCAGAGCGATCCGCAGCGCGTTTACGGCATGGCGTTTGCCGGGCTTGAGGTGCGCTTCCGCGTCGCGGACGGCGTTGTGTATGTGGTGGAGGTGACAGAGGAGCGGGACGGTTAACCGCGCGTTAAGAGAAAAGTTCATGGCGTAAAGGGAACGTGAAGAGAGCGGCGAAGCCCTTGTGCAGGAAAACTTGCAAACGTATAATGGGGACACCAAGAGAAAAGAGGAGCGTGTTTCCCGATGAATGAAGTTTCCAATCTGTTTGTGTGTCTGATGGGTATGGGCACCACCTTCGTGGGCCTCATCAGCATCATCTTCTTGACGCTGCTGATGGGCAAGATCATGAAGAAGCTCGAAAAGCCCGAGCCGCCCAAGGCGGCGCCGGCGCCCGCCGCGCCTGCCGCCCCTGCCGTTCCTGCGGACGGCTTGCCCCCCGAGGTCAAGATCGCCATTCTCGCGGCGCTGCAGCAGGAGCCCGGCTTCGATCTGGCCCGCGTGAGCTCGATCGACATCCGCAGGATCTGAGCGGAAGGACACACCCTTACATAATTCCGGTATAGATTCTCACTTCTCCCTTTAAGCAGCAGGGGCGGCGCAGCGCGCCGCCCCTGCTGCTTTTTTATTCGCCGATGTGGCAAAAACGAACGGGAATTGAACAGAAATGGCTTGCAAAAACGGAAAGCTTAGCAGATAATTAGCAAAAGATATGATACAATGGTCATCATAGAGGGTGACCGGAGGGGAGCTGGCTATGAAGGACCTGCTGAGCCGGATTGGACAATGGACCGAAAAAATGTGGAGGAGCATACCGATCCATCTGCGTGACGCGATATTCACCGCGCTGCTGCTCGGGATCGCCGCGGCGATCTGCTTTGTGCTGCGCAGCATCGACGAGAACGGCAGCTTCACGCTGCTGATCTTCGTGCTGGCGGTGGTGATCATCTCCCGCTTCACGGAGGGCTATTTCTGGGGCGTTTTCAGCTCGCTTTTCGGCGTGATCTGCGTGAACTTCGTGTTCACCTTTCCGTTCTGGGCGCTCAACTTCACGCTCACCGGCTATCCGCTGACCTTTCTGACGATGCTGGCGGTGTCGCTCATCATCAGCGCGATGAACACCAAGATCAAAAAGCAGGAACGGTTGCGCACGGAGGCTGAGCGCGAGACGATGCGCGCGAACCTGCTGCGCGCGATGTCGCACGATATCCGCACGCCGCTCACGAGCATCGTGGGTAACACCTCCGCCATTCTGGAAAACGGCGATACGCTGTCCGCGGAGCAGAAGAGAGAGCTGCTGCGGGACGTCAACGAGGACGCCCAATGGCTCATCCGCATGGTGGAGAATCTGCTCTCCATCACCCGCATCTCGGGCGAGCAGACGGCCATCAGCAAGGAATACGAGGCGGCGGAGGAGATCCTTGCGGCCTCGGTCCACAAATTTGAAAAACGCTTCAAAAGCAACATCCGCATCACGGTCGAGGTGCCACAGGAGGTCATGCTCGTCCCGATGGACGCGACGCTCATCCAGCAGGTGCTGCTCAACCTAATGGAAAACGCGGTGCTGCACGGCGGGAGCACGACGGAGCTGCGGCTGAGCGTGGAGCACATCGGCGACGAGGCCTGCTTCATGGTCAGCGACAATGGGCTCGGCATTCCGCGCGAAAGACTCGCGACGCTCTTTGACGGCTCGCTTTCCGGCGAAAAGAGCGGCGGCTTTGATATGAAGAAGAATATGGGCATCGGTCTTTCCGTCTGCCAGACGATCGTCAAGGCGCACGGCGGCAGGATCATCGCAGAAAATCGGCCGGAGGGCGGCGCACAGTTCCGCTTCTACCTGCCGCTCAAGGAGGAAAAAGAGGATGAAGATCAAGGATAAAGTATTGATCGTCGAGGACGAGCAGAACATCAAGAATTTCATGTCCACCATTTTGGCCGCCAACGGCTTCGATACGCTCATGGCGGGCGGCGCGAAGGAGGCGCTGTCGATGATCTCGTCGCATTGTCCCGACCTGATCATTCTTGACCTCGGCCTTCCCGACATGGACGGCATGGAGGTGCTCAAGCAGGTGCGGGCATGGTCGAGCGTGCCAATCATCGTGGTTTCCGCGCGCACGCACGAGGGCGACAAGGTCGCGGCGCTCGATCTCGGCGCGGACGATTACATCGAAAAGCCCTTCGGGACGAGTGAGCTGCTCGCCCGCATCCGCACGGCTATCCGCCATACGCGTACGGGCCTTGACAACGACTCCATCGCGCAGTCCGGCAAGTATACGGTCCGCGACTTGACCATCGACTACGACAAGCACCATGTCCTCATGCGCGGGGAGGATGTTCACCTTACGCTCAACGAGTTCAAGATCGTGGCGCTGCTGGGCAAATACGCCGGCAAGGTGCTGACCTACGACTTCCTCATCCGCGAGATCTGGGGTCCCAAGGCCAAGGCGGACAATCAGATCCTGCGCGTGAACATGGCGAACATCCGCCGCAAGATCGAAAAGAATCCCGCCGCGCCCGAGTACATATTCACCGAGATCGGCGTGGGCTATCGGATGCTCGAGAACGAGTAAGAAACGATAAAAACCGCCCGAAGGCGGTTTCTATACCAGGGGACGAGAGTCCCTCCACACAATCACGCAGACAGCTCTTGCCGATGGCTCGGCAAGAGCTGCTTGCGTTTTTTACGTCATGCTGAACAGCAACGCGGCGACCTGCGCTCGGGTGATGGGCTCGGTGGGGTGGATGCCGCCGTCGGTGTAGCCGGAGAGCGCACCGATCGCGCAGAGCGTGTTGATGTGCCCGCGCGCCCAGTCCGCGATGGCGTCGCTGTCGGTGAAGCTCCACTCCGGCGCGGCGTAGCCCAGCTCAAGAAGACGGCCGAGCATCGTCAGCGCCTCTTGACGGCTGATGGTCGCGGTGGGGAGGAAGCAGAGCCGGCCGTAGCCGTCGTAGCTGCCCTTCGTTACGCCGAGGGCATACATGGCGCGCACACCGTCCTTCGCCCAGTCGGCGATGCTGCCGCTGTCGGCAAAGGGCAGCTCAACGGAGGAGGTATCCTGCGTGGGCGCGAGCCAACGGCAGAGCAGCACGGCAAATTCCTGACGGGTGATGGGGCTGTCGGGGTTGAAGTTCCCGAGATCGTCGCCGGTCGTGACGCCGCTCGCCTTCAGAAAGCTCACGGGGGCGTTGGCCCAATGGCCGTCCGTATCGGGGAAGGCGGCGGACAGCTCCGGCGGGGTGATGCTCACGCCGGTGCGGGCGAGGTTGCCGCTCGCGTCGCCGGCGATGACGGCGATGCGGTGCGCCTTGCCGTCTGCGGCGGGCAGCGCGGCGTGGAGTGCGCCGGTCTGGTGGTCGTAGGTGTAGCTGAGCGCTTTGCCGTCGAGCGTCACGCGCAGCGTGGCGAGCGAGCCGCCGTCCACGGCGTCAAAGACCTTGCCGGTCAGGGTCGTGCCGCCCTCGGAGAGGGAGACGGCGATCTCCGGCGCGGCGGTGTCGCCCATGCCCTCGCGGGCTGCGACGAGCTGATCGAGGTACAGCGTGCCGGTCAGAGCCGACGGCAGGCGCAGGGCGAGGTCGGTGATGCTCTTCGCCTTGTCCGGGAGGGCAAAGGTGAGCTGCTGCCAGCCGGTGAAGTCGATCGCGGCGGCGTCCGTTTCGCCCGCGTCGGTCGTGAGGGCGAGCGTTTCGCCCTGACCGTCGCCATAGACCCAGAGCGTCACGCGGTCATAGCCGGAGGGGACGGCGTAGGCCCGCTCCACGCTCAGAATGAGCTCCTCCGCGGTCTCGGGAGCGTGCTCGGCGCGATAGTCCCAGCGCGCGGAGGCGGAGCCGAAGCGGACAAAGCTCTTGTCGGTATTCCGGGTCAGGACGGTCTGTTCGCCCTCGAAGCCGTCGAGCAGGACCAGAGGATCGGAGGTGACGTAAACGGGGATGGTGCGCGTGGTCTCGCCCGCCTTGACGGTCAGGCTGCCGTAGGCGGCATGGTCGGTGGCGGTAAAGACGCCGTTTTCATCGACCGTGCCGATGCCTCCCTCGGTGGTCCAGGTGAAGCAGGTGTTTTGCGCGAGCAGGGAGAGGTGGTTTTGGTAAGCCTGCGCGGTCAGCTCAACGCTCGCGCCGGGGGAGACGCGCAGCTCAGTGAGAGTGCCGCTCTTGCCGAGGCGGATCTCGTCCGGCGTCTCGACCACGCGGATCTCAGCGGTGGTGTACTTGCCGTCCGCCTTCGCGCCGACGGTCACGGTGCCGGCGGTCTTCGGCACGGTCAGGACCGTATTGCCCAGCTCGTCGGTCTGCACGCTGCCGCAGTCGCTCGCGATGGCGACCGCCTTGTCCATGGGGATGTAGTTCGTGTCGATGGCGGCGGCGCGGAGCAGGACCTGCGCGCCCGCGAGCACGCGGTCGCTTTCCGTGCGCAGCGCGATGTGGTCGAGCGTGCCGCTCGGCTCATTCGACGCGACAAGGAAGATATGGTTCGTTACGGCACGCAGGCTGCCCTCGGAGGGGGTGTTGTAGACGCCGGCATTGCTGTCCTCCGGGAGCGTGACGCACAGGGTCGTCGAGCCGCCGCCGTCCAGACTCAGCGCGGTCACGCAGCCGAGCTCGACCATGCGCTGCGCGACCTGCGTTAGGCTCGCGCCGATGGAGTAGCCCTTCTGACGGCCGTCGATGGTGTAGAGCACGATGCTGCCGTCGGCTCTCTGACCGATGGCGGTGCGCGGCGCGGCGCC
>DJRC01000010.1:13560-15747 GCA_002437735.1 Oscillospiraceae bacterium UBA6370
TCCAGCCCTCGTCCGCCGCGCGGACGGTGACGGTCAGCGTGTCGCCGACCGCGAGCGCGCGCAGCAGAGCGAGGTTCTCCTCGCCGGAGAGGAGGTTCGCCGTCAGGACGTATTTGCCCTCGGGTACGGAGGTGTCGGTGGCCTCGGGCAGGATCTCGTCCACGGTGAGCGTCAGCGCTTCGCCGATGCTCAGGCGGCCGTCGACTGCCGAGCAGACCACGTCATAGCCCGCAGCGTTGGTGCCGGTGGAGCGGCGGGCGTTGAAATCGTAGGTGTAGAGGTAAATGCCGCCGTAGGAGTAGCGAACCTGATTGACGGCGGCGAGGGAGAAGGACGTGTTGGCGCTCTCGACCTGCATCGTCAGCGCCGGAGCGCCGAGGATGGACGTGCCGTCCGCGCGGAAGCCGACAGCATAGTTGCTCGTGGAGGCGACGCGCAGCATACCGTCGGTCATCACCGTGCCGAGCGGCGCGCCGTTGAGCGTATCGTAGTAGTCGCCGTTGATGCCCGCGACCACGCGCAGCCCCTGCTCCTCCAGCCGCTTGGCGGCGGTGGAGACGGTGCTCGTCGCGGTGGTGTAATCGCCGTAGGTGACGATGGGCGTCACGTTCGTGTTCGGCGTGTAGACAACGTAGTTTTCCTGCCGCAGGTCGGAGAAGGTGTTGCTCCAGAACGTGCCCTCGCCGAGCTCAGTACCGCGGTTGAGCGTCGTCGAGCGCAGGTCAAGGTCATCGCCCAGCGCCTCGGAGGCGAGCGCCGTCGGCGCGAGCGTCAGCAGCAGGGTGAGGGATAAGAGAAAGGTGGTGCATTTGCGGGACAGTGCTTTCATAGTGATCTCCTTTTGAAATACGGCACATACCTGTTTTTTGCTGTGCTTTTGCACAGCGAAAAGTTGACATAACGTTACTATACCATGATGGGTCTTAAAAGTAAAGACGAAGAAAGGCGGAAAAAAGTTCCGTCAAAGCTCCATTGTTTCCAAAAGATCGACAAGAATGGCGTTGGAGACCAGAAAGCCGCGGGGCGTGAGGCTATAAAAGCCGCCGGAAAGACGGGCAAGGCCGTGGGTTTCACATTTTTGGAGAATGTGCCGCGCGGCTTCCGGCAGCGTATTCGCGGCGACGCCGCGGGCCGTGCGGAGTGCGAGCATGACGCGCTCGGTCTCCCGCTCACGCGCCGAGGGTGCGGAGCGCTCGGAATAGACGGCGTGTCCCGCAAGGTAGGCGTCGAGATCGCGCGCGAGCGCAAAGCGCTCGCCGCCGAAGTCGCTGTGCGCACCGGGGCCGAAGCCGAGGTATTCCGTGAGCGTCCAGTAGCGGCTGTTGTGGCGGGACGCCCGCCCCGGGCGGCAGAAGTTGGAAATTTCGTATTGTCCATAGCCTCGCCGCGCGAGGGCATCCACAGTGTAAAGGTACATATCCGCCTGCGCGTCGTCGTCCGGCAGCGTGAAGCGCTCGCGCCGCGCGAAGAGCGGCGTGCCCTCCTCGACCTTCAGCCCGTAGCAGGAAAGATGCTCGGGCGCGAGCGCGAGCGCGGCGTCAAGGTTCGCTGCCCATCGCTCCAAGTTCTGCTCCGGCAGACCGTAGATGAGGTCGAGACTCAAATTGTCAAAGCCCGCAGCGCGGGCGTTCTCCACCGCGCGGACGGTCTGCACGTGCGTGTGGACGCGCCCGATGCGCCGCAGCTCCGCGTCGTCTGCGGACTGCATCCCGAGCGAGAGACGAGTAAAGCCCGCCTCACGCAGCCGCCGCAGGGCGGAAACGTCCTGCGCGCTGTCGGGGTTGGCCTCAAGCGTGATCTCCGCGCCGGGGGCGACGCGGTAATTTTGAAAGACCGTGTCCAGAAGGCGGCACAGGCGGTCGGGACCGAGATAGCTCGGCGTGCCGCCGCCGAAGTAGACGGTATCTACGGTATAGTCCGCGGCGCGCTCCCGCCACGCGGCGAGCTGCGCGGTCAGCGCGGAGACGTAAGCGTCCATCTGCCCCTCGGCGCGCGGCAGGGAGTAGAAGTCGCAGTAAATGCACTTTGCCCTGCAGAACGGAATGTGGATGTAAAGCCCAAGTGAGCGCATGGTATCACCTCGCGTCCATTGTAGCCGATTTTGCGGGGAAAGGCAACGATGGATAAAAATACTCCCGCCGGAAATGCTATGCTAAAAGGAGTGATACTGTGAAAGCATCATTTAGT
>DJRC01000097.1:0-161 GCA_002437735.1 Oscillospiraceae bacterium UBA6370
ACGATGCCCATCTGTACGCCGGCCTCCACACACTCCTTGATGACGTCGGTCACCTGACCGATGACGCCGAAGTCCAGGCCAAAGTGCTTGTCGCCCGCGAGCGCCTCGCCGCTGATCTTGAGCAGGACGCGCCGATATTTCGGTTTCTCCATGTCTGTCTG
>DJRC01000097.1:194-5791 GCA_002437735.1 Oscillospiraceae bacterium UBA6370
ATGTCTGTCTGTTCCTCCCTGCGAACGGTTCATATTTTAACAGCTACATTGTAGCGTATTTTTTCCGTTTTGCATAGGGGGTAAATTGAAAACTTTTCTTTTTTCGGCGCAGAGAAAGAGCCGCGGGCAGAAATGCCCGCGGCTCCTCTGTTCGCTTTTCGCTCGGCTCACCAGCCGGTGCCGTGTACCCTGCCGTGCCAACCGTCCTCTTTAAGCGTGATGGAGCAGCAGCGATAGTATTCATACGCGCCCTCCGGCGCGTCGGGATCGTCGCAGTCTCCGGTGTTGCCCGCCATCGCATATCCCAGCGCCCATTCGCTTTCCGGCACAAATTCCGTCGTGGAATAAAAGCAATAGCTGTTCTCGTCCAGCTCGCCGCGCTCGCGGAAGGCCTGCGTTGTCTCCTCTGCCGGCTCAACGAGGTTCTTCACCCATGTAAACTTGTACAGGCTGCCGCTGCGTACCTTGAGATGCACGCCCTCGTAGGCGTCGAGATACTCCTGCGCGGCCTCCTCCCACGACTGTCCGCGGTTTGGAATGGCGGTCTCATCGACCTCATCGCACAGCGTACAGAACTCCGCCTCGTCGTACCACATGAGGATCCGGTCGTAGAGTGTGCGCCCGTCGTTGTCGACGATGCTGAAATCGCCCTGCGCCTCGTAGTAGTACACCGGATCGGTCATGCTGCGGTGATACGCCACGATGTTTGTTCCCTCGTAGAACCCCAAATACGAGGTTTTATTGTGCGGGGTAAAACCGGGCTGCTGCGTGTCTGTATTCTTGTTGAGACTAAAATACGAGTTGTCGTTGTCCGAGAGCCAGAGAATAAGCTGTCTGTCGGTATTTTCCGGCGCGTCGCATGTACTGTAATGATAGGAGTTGAGCGGGGGGACATTCCATGAGCTGCTTACATTGTAGCTTCCGACGGTCTCGCCGTTCTCAACAAGATACAGCCACGCGGCTTTGCCCTCGGTGGCGAGGTCGAGGTCGTTTTGGAAGGTTGAGACCCCGGAGCCGGCATTTCCGCTGACGACAAAGCTCTGCGCCATCGCGCGCAGCTTGACCGCTTCGTTCAGAATACGGTTTCGCGTGCTGTAGCCCCACTCGTTCACCGAGGTATCGTCGGTCGGCTTCCAGTAGGTCGAAATGATGTAGCAGCCACCGTAATCAGGGTCCGGTGCAAGGTAGTTCGCAAACTGCGTGCCGCTCTCCGCGTCGTAGCGCAGCCACGGTCCGCTGAGCGCCGCGCCCTCCCGGTACTGCTCAAGCGTGAAGCCGTTATCGCGGTAGAACGCCTCCATCATTTCCACGCTGTCCACGCTCTTATCCACGCACAGCGTGCTGCCGTCGCAGTAAGCGGAGTACCAGCTATCCTGACCGTTCGTTTTCGTCCACGCCACAGTCGGAATGTAGAGATACCAGCCGTCGCCGTCGTAGCGCCGCGCCGTGCAGTCGTCGCTGCTGGTCACCGTGTTCTCGCGGATCAGATCGTCCTCGTTCAGGAAATCGGTGATCAGGCAGCGCGGCACGTCAAGGCCCGCGTAGTCCGCGTAGAAGTCGTAGAGGTATTCGTAGGCGCTCGTGTAGGTGCAGCCGTTGTACCACAGGCCGTCATTCGCCATCCGGCTGTCGAGCAGCCGGTAGACGCTCGGCTCGCCGTTCGTGCGCAGCACGGTGAGGTAATAGTAGAAGCCGTCGGAGATGTAGCCGTCGTCGGTGATGTTGTTGCCGCCGACCCAAAAGAAGCGGTCGGGCAGAGCACCCGCCTTGTCCTCGGGCTTGACCTCATAGCTGAAGCGCCACAGCTCCAGCGTGCCGTCCGGCGCAAGGTCCGCGCAGTCGCCGCGCTTCTCCAGCTCGGTCACGCGCACATCGGCTGCCGCCTCGGTGACCTCGATCGGCGTACCGTCCGCGCTACTCTGTGCGCCATCGGGGAGAATGTAGTAGGTGTAGCCGTCCGGCTGCTTGAGCGCGTTGATGACGGAGAGGGCGTAGGCCTCCATGCTGTCATAGGTCGGCACGGGCTTCTCGGTCAGGCGGAAGACCCAGCAGACAAAGTTCCTATTCTGATCGTCCGGCTGCTCAGCCGCCATCACGAGATAGAGCGTGCCGTCCTTCTGCTGAAGGAAGTATACCCGATTTGCCCAACCGTTTTCATCCGCCGTGGACGAGGTGCACAGCCATGTCTTCGCGTTCTCGCGGCGAAGCTTCGCGGCAGAAAGCCCATCGTCGAGCCATTCGGTCGGTCCGTCCGTCTTGCTGTTGAAGCGGACGTCAAATTCCTCCTTCGTGAGTGTGACCTCCGCTACCGTTTCGTAAAGCTGCTCCTCCTCGTTGTCCATCCTTTTGAGCAGCAGCGTCCGCACATCGTCCGAATCCCTGTCCGCAACGACTTCCAGCTCGCCCCCGATGGGAGCATTCATATAGCCGGGTGCGCAGGCGACGGTCGCTTCCTCAACATAGTGCTTTCCAAAGGGCTCAGCCAGCTCCGCGTTGTCCTTGCTGCCGGTGAAGGTGCAGGCGACCGAAAGTCCCGCGATGAGCAGCACGGCGATGGCGGTATACGCCGCCGTCTTCGGCTTCTTGACCAGCAGAGAGATACGCTCCTTGAGGCCCTTGCCGCTGTCGGTCATCATCGTGGCGGTGACGAGCAGCGCGGGGCGCTTTTCACAGGTCATGCGGATGAGCGTGCGGCCGTAGGCGGCGCGCTCGCTCTCGCCAAGGCGGCGGATGGTCGCCTCGTCGCAGGCCAGCTCCGCGTCGCGGCGGGAAAGCTCCGCCGCCCACCACACGAGCGGGTTGTACCAATGCAACGCCAGGCACACGCCGCGCAGCACCGCCCAGAGGTTGTCGCCGTGGCGGTAGTGCGTCTGCTCGTGGGCGAGCGCGTAGCGCAGCGTCTCCGCCTCCGTGCGCGTGTCGGGCGTGACGTAAATGCTCGGCTTCGCCACGCCGAACAGACACGGCGTATCCGTCTCGCCGCTCTCGTAGACCGGCAGGCAGGCGTCCGTCTCCTCCACGCGCTCACGCGAGCAGCGCAGCTTCTTTCCGAAGCGCAGGTTCACGGCGAGGAACACCAGTCCCAGCGCCGCCGCGCCGGCGAGCCAGACGGTTTTGACGATTTGCGCCCAGTCGGTCTTTTCGACCGTCGGCGCGGTCACCGTCGCGGTCGTGATGCTCTGCACGAGGTCCGGCGGGGCCGCCTCGTTCATGCTCTGCGCCGGAACGCCGACGGTACCGGCGTTCGCGGGTGCGTCGTTCCTCTCGCTGACGATGTCCTGCCGATCGGTGCCTTGCTGCATGGTCGGCGCGCGCTCGGGCACGGCGTTCATCACGCTCAGATCGGTCGCGCCGAAGCTCACCGGAACGAGCAGGCGCACGAGCACCAGCAGCCACAGGGCGTACTGCATCCGCAGGCTGAGCTTCCCGCGCAGCACATAGCGCAGCGCGATAACCACCAGGATCAAAACGCTGGATGAAACGATCCACTGTATCATTTTGTTCCCTCCTCCATCTGCCGCAGCAGCTCATAAAGCTCGTCGATCTCTTCCTTGGAGATGGCCTGCCTGCGCGTCATGGCGCTGACCATCATGCTCAGGCTCCCCTGATAGACGCGGTCTAAAAAGGTCTCCGTCTCGGCCAGCGCCGCGTCCTCGCGGCGCACCGCGGGGGAAAAGGTGTTCTTCGTCCCCTCCGTGTCGCACTTCACCACGCCCTTGCCGACCATGCGGCGCAGCAGCGTCAGCGTCGTGCTGCGGCTCCAGCCCATGCTGGCCTCCAGCTGCTCGGTCAGCTCGCGGCCCGTCTGCGGCGCGCGCTCCCACAGACATTCCATGATGTTCCATTCGGCGGGCGCCAGATCAAATCGTTCCATTTGCCGTCCTCCTTTTTTCAGATTTTGGTTACTGTTGTAAACACAATGTAGCATAGTTGGTTACACTTGTCAACAGTTTTCAGAAAATCTTTTCCGCGCCGTTCCGCCGCCCGTCTGCGGAAGGTCTATTCGTTCTTTGAAGAAAGGCGGGCTGCCTGCGGTGTTTTTTTATTGCTTATGCCGATTGCCCGTTCTCCGCCGCTGTGGTAAACTGTTTTTCATACATTCTGCACCGCGCAGACCGGACCCGGCGGGCAGGACTGAAAAGGAGAAACGAAAATGAAACAGAAGCTCAGCGGCCGCGAATACACCTACGTTGCCAGTATGCTCTTCGGTATGTTCTTCGGCGCCGGAAACCTCATCTTCCCCGTCCACATGGGTCAGATGGCAGGCGCGAACGTATGGCCCGCGGTCATAGGCTTCTGCGTAACGGGAGTCGGCCTGCCGCTGCTCGGCGTGGCGGCGCTCGGCATCAGCCGCTCCGGCGGGCTCTTTGAGCTCGGCAGCCGTGTGGGGAAGCCCTACTCGATGTTCTTCACCTGCCTGCTCTACCTGACCATCGGGCCGTTCTTCGCCATCCCCCGCTGCGCCACCACCTCGTTCACCGTGGGACTGGAGCAGGTGCTGCCGCAGGGCGGCAATACGCGGCTCTACCTGCTGGCGTTCTCCGCCGCCTTCTTCGCCGCGGCGCTGTTCTTCTCGCTCCGCCCGGGCAAGATCCTCGTCTGGGTCGGCAAGGTGCTCAACCCCTGCTTCCTGCTGTTCCTCGGCATTCTGGTCGTTGTGGCGATGCTCCGCCCCGGCGCCGCTGTCGGCGCGGTCGTGCCCGAGGGCGCTTACGCTTCTCAGCCTTTCTTTACCGGCTTCCTCGAGGGCTACAACACCATGGACGCGCTGGCGAGCCTTGCCTTCGGCATCGTGGTCGTGCAGGTCATCCGTGACCTCGGCGTGACCGAGCCGGACGTCGTGGCGGGCAGCACCGTCCGCGCGGGCATTTTCAGCTGCCTGCTGATGGCTGCCATCTATGTCGCTGTCACCATCGTCGGCGTGCAGAGCCGCGGACTGTTCGAGACCTCGGAAAACGGCGGCATTGCCCTCGCGCAGATCGCGCAGCACTACCTTGGCTCTGCGGGCCTTCTGATCCTCGCCGCGACCGTGACGCTCGCCTGCCTCAAGACCTCCGTCGGCTTGATCACCAGCTGCGCGGAGACCTTCACGGGCCTCTTTCCCAAGGGCCCCGCCTACCGCGTCTGGGCGGTCATTTTCAGCCTCGTCTCCCTGCTCTTCGCCAACTTCGGTCTGAGCTCCATCATCGGCTACTCCGTCCCCGTGCTGATGTTCCTCTACCCCCTCGCCATCACGCTGATCGTGCTCTCCCTCCTCGGACGCTTCTTCGCCTACGACCGCGCCGTCTTTGTCTGGACGACCGCGCTGACGCTTGTCGGCGCGCTCTACGACTTTTTCGCCGCGCTGCCCGCGCCGCTGCTCGCCGCCTGCCGGCTGGACGGCGTCCTCGCGGTGCTGCGGGAGGCCCTGCCGCTGGCAAAGCTCGGGCTGTTCTGGGTGCTTCCCGCGCTGCTGGGGCTCGTTATCGGTCTGGTTCTCCACTTCGTCCGCGGCGGCAGGAAGAGCGCCTGACGGGTCCACACTCATATAAAAAAGCTGCGGTGAATGTACTTCACCGCAGCTTTTATGTTATAAAAGATAATGTACAATAAGTTGC
>DJRC01000052.1:0-1441 GCA_002437735.1 Oscillospiraceae bacterium UBA6370
AGCAGGTTCTGACGGAAGCGGCCCTGCTTGCCCTTGAGCATATCGCTCAAGCTCTTGAGCGCGCGGTTGTTCGCGCCGGTGACGGCGCGGCCGCGGCGGCCGTTGTCGATCAAGGCGTCCACAGCCTCCTGCAGCATACGCTTTTCGTTGCGCACGATGATATCGGGGGCCTTGAGCTCCATGAGCCTCTTGAGTCGGTTGTTGCGGTTGATGACGCGGCGGTAGAGGTCGTTCAGATCGCTCGTGGCGAAGCGGCCGCCGTCGAGCTGGACCATCGGGCGGATCTCCGGCGGAATGACCGGCAGCACGTCGATGATCATCCACTCGGGCTTGTTGCCGCTCAAGCGGAAAGCGTCCACGACCTCCAGGCGCTTGACGATACGCGCCTTCTTCTGGCCGCTCGCGCCCTTGAGCTCGGCGTGGAGCTGCTCGGAGAGCGCCTCAAGGTCGATCTGCTGCAGGAGCTTCTTGACCGCCTCGGCGCCCATGCCGGCGTCGAAATCGTCCTCATACTTCTCGCGCATATCGCGATACTCTTTTTCGCTGAGGATCTGGTTCTTGATCAGCGGCGTCTCGCCTGGATCGGTGACAATATAGGCCGCGAAGTACAGCACCTTCTCCAGAATACGGGGGCTGATGTCGAGCAGCAGGCCCATGCGGGAGGGAATGCCCTTGAAGTACCAGATATGGGAAACGGGTGTTGCCAGCTCGATGTGGCCCATGCGCTCGCGGCGCACCTTCGCGCGGGTGACCTCGACGCCGCAGCGGTCGCAGATCTTGCCCTTGTAGCGGATCTTCTTATACTTGCCGCAGTGGCACTCCCAGTCCTTGGTGGGGCCAAAGATGCGCTCGCAGAACAATCCGTCGCGCTCGGGCTTGAGGGTGCGGTAGTTGATGGTCTCGGGCTTTTTGACCTCGCCGTAGGACCACTCACGGATCATTTCCGGAGAAGCGATGCCGATCTTGATGGCGTCAAACGTTGCGTAACTCATAATTTGTGCTCCTCCTTTTCTCAATACTCGTCTTTGTCGTCGGCAAGGTCGGCTTCAACCTCGTCGTCGGGAACGTATTCAAAGCCCGCGTCCTCCAGCTCCGCCTCGTCGGCGAACGGGTTGCGATTGCGCTCGTCGTCCGCGTCCATGCGGGCGAGGTTGAAGGTGTCGAGCGCGTCCTCGTCCTCCTTGAGCTCGATCTGGTTGCCGTCGCGGTCGAGCACCTGAATGTCAAGGCAGAGGGACTGCAGCTCCTTGACCAGGACCTTGAAGGACTCCGGCACGCCGGGCTGCGGGACGTTGTGGCCCTTGACGATGGCCTCGTAGGTACGCACACGGCCCGTCACATCGTCGGACTTGACGGTCAGGATCTCCTGCAGTGTGTAGCTCGCGCCGTAGGCTTCGAGGGCCCAGACTTCCATTTCGCCGAAGCGCTGGCCGCCGAACTG
>DJRC01000052.1:1486-3489 GCA_002437735.1 Oscillospiraceae bacterium UBA6370
GCCTTGCCGCCGAGCGGCTGCTGCGTGACAAGGGAGTACGGGCCGGTGGAACGGGCGTGGATCTTATCGTCGACCAGATGGTGCAGCTTGAGAAAGTAAACGTAGCCGACGGTGACCTTGTTGTCGAAGCGCTCGCCGGTGCGGCCGTCGTACAGCCAGCTCTTGCCCTCGGGATCGAGGCCCGCAAGCTGGAGCGCTTCGGAAATGTCCTTATCGGTCGCGCCGTCGAAGATGGGCGTGGCGACCTTCCAGCCGAGCGTCTTGGCGGCATAGCCGAGATGGACCTCAAGCACCTGACCGATGTTCATACGGGACGGAACGCCGAGGGGGTTCAGAACGATGTCGAGCGGGGTGCCGTCGGGCAGGAAGGGCATATCCTCCTGCGGCAGAACGCGGGAGACGACGCCCTTGTTGCCGTGGCGGCCCGCCATCTTGTCGCCGGGCTGGATCTTACGGCGCTGCGCGATGTACACGCGCACGACCATGTTCACGCCGGGGCCGAGGTCGTCGCCGTTCTCGCGGGAGAACACCTTGGCGTCGACCACGATGCCGCTCTCGCCGTGCGGCACCTTGAGGGAGGTATCGCGCACCTCGCGCGCCTTCTCGCCGAAGATCGCGCGCAGCAGGCGCTCCTCCGCGGTCAGATCGGTCTCGCCCTTGGGCGTGACCTTGCCGACCAAGATATCGCCGGCGTGGACCTCCGCGCCGATGCGGATGATGCCGCGCTCGTCGAGGTCCTTGAGGGCGTCCTCGCCGACGTTGGGGATGTCGCGGGTAATCTCCTCGGGGCCGAGCTTGGTGTCGCGGGAGTCGAGCTCATACTCCTCGAGGTGGATGGAGGTATACAGATCCTCGCGGACAAGGCGCTCGTTGAGGAGCACCGCGTCCTCGTAGTTGTAGCCTTCCCACGTCATGAAGCCGACGAGGATGTTGCGCCCGAGCGCCAGCTCACCTTGATCGGTGGCAGGGCCGTCCGCCAGCACGGTGGGGTCGACGGTCTCGCCGTTTTCGTTGACATACTTGCCGTGTACGCGCTCGCCGACGTCGACGATCGGGTGCTGGTTGATGCAGGTGCCGTGGTTGGAGCGCAGGAACTTGGTGAGCTTGTATTCCTTCGTCTCGCCGTTGTCGTATGCCACGGTGATGGAGCGGGCGTCCATCTTGGTCACGACGCCGTCGCCCTCGGCGAGGACGGCGACCTCGGAGTCCATGCAGATCTTGTGCTCCATGCCGGTGCCGACGATGGGAGCCTCGGGGCGGAGCAGAGGAACAGCCTGACGCTGCATATTCGCGCCCATCAGGGCGCGGTTTGCGTCGTCGTTCGGCAGGAACGGGATCATCGCGGTCGCGATGGAGACCATCATGCGTGGGGAAATGTCGATGTAATCAACGCGGTCGCGGTCGACCTCGACGATCTCGTCGCGGTGGCGGCAGGTGATACGCGGGTTGACAAGGCAGCCGTTCTCATCGACCGGCTCGGCCGCCTGACCGACGATGAACTGATCCTCGACGTCAGCGGTCATGTAGGTGACCTCGTCGGAGACATGGCCCGTCGCGTGATCAACGGCGCGGAAGGGCGCCTCGATGAAACCGTATTCGTTGATGCGGGCGTAGGTCGCAAGGTAGGAGATCAGGCCGATGTTCGGACCTTCGGGGGTCTCGATGGGGCACATACGGCCATAGTGGCTGTAGTGGACGTCACGGACCTCCATGTTCGCGCGCTCACGGGAAAGGCCGCCGGGGCCGAGCGCGGAAAGACGGCGCTTGTGCGTCAGCTCGGCGAGCGGGTTCGTCTGATCCATAAACTGGGACAGCGGGCTGGAGCCGAAGAACTCCTTGATCGCCGCGGTGACCGGGCGGATGTTGATGAGGCTCTGCGGCGTCACGATGTCGAGGTCCTGAATGGTCATGCGCTCGCGGATCACGCGCTCCATGCGGGAAAAGCCGATGCGGAACTGGTTCTGCAGCAGCTCGCCCACGCAGCGCAGGCGGCGGTTGCCGAG
>DJRC01000052.1:3599-3774 GCA_002437735.1 Oscillospiraceae bacterium UBA6370
TGCGCCAGCGCGTTCATGTAGTTGATGGAGGCCATGATATCATCCGCAAGGATGTGCTTGGGCGCGAGGCGGTCGGCATTGTCGCGGATGGCTTCCTTGAGCTCCTCGCCCTCGTACTTCGCCAGCAGCTCCTCGAGCACGCTCTTGCACACGCGCTCCTTGATGCCGCACTCGG
>DJRC01000052.1:3905-4091 GCA_002437735.1 Oscillospiraceae bacterium UBA6370
GCCGTCGAGGTCGAGCGTCACGTCGTTGACGCCGATGGCGTCAAGCTCGCGGGCCTCGTCGCTGGTCATGACATGGCCGGCGTCAAAGAGGATCTCGCCCGTGCGCGGGTCGGCGACAGGATAGGCGAGCTTCTGACCGTGGATGCGGGTCCACAGAGAGAGCTTCTTATTGAACTTGTAGCGGCC
>DJRC01000089.1:0-449 GCA_002437735.1 Oscillospiraceae bacterium UBA6370
TGACATAGCCGCGCGGCTTGTTGAGCATCAAGTAGACCCTCCGCTCAGGCGGCGTGAGCGGCACACCGTCCACGCAGATCGTATCCGTTTCCGGGTCGGCGCTCTGTCCGACCGCCGCCGTCTCTCCGTTGACGCGCACGCGCCCCGCGGCGATCCATTCCTCCGCCGTCCGACGGGAGCACAGCCCCGCCGCGGCGATCAGCTTCTGCAAACGCTCTGTCAGCGCAAAGCACCTCTTTTCCTCAGCCCGTCCGGCCAAACAGCCGCTCGAACAGGCTCTGCTTTTTCTCGGCCGCCGCGACCGTCTCCGCGCACACGAGCGGCACCCGCGCAAGCTCCCCTCCGTCCATGAAAACGATCAGCTCGCCGACCGTCTGTCCCGCCGTGAGCGGAGCGGTCAGCTCCTCCGGCAGCCTGGCCGATACGAGCAGCTCCTCCCCCGCCGTCAT
>DJRC01000089.1:472-10719 GCA_002437735.1 Oscillospiraceae bacterium UBA6370
GACCCCGCCGTCACCGGATAGAAGAAGCTCTCCCCCGCCGCGAGCGATACGCTCGTCTGCGTACCGCCGCGCACCGGCGCGAGGGTGTATTCCTCGCCGCGCGCCACCGCGCGCTTGCGCGCAAAGGCGGCGAAGCCGTACTCATACAGCGCCGCATGATCCGCCCAGTCGCTGCGGTCGTTGAGCGTCACGGCAATGAGCCGCATCCCGTCTCTTTCGCAGCAGGTCACGAGCGTGCGCCCCGCGTTGTCCGTGTAGCCGGTCTTGAGACCGGTGCAGCCCTCAAGCGACGCGAGCAGCTTATTGTGGTTGCCCAGCATCCGCTCGCCCACCGCCGCCGTTCTGGTCGCGGCAATGCGCGCAAAGGTCGGCTCGCGCATGGCATACGCCGCGAGCCGCGCCATGTCGAGCGCGCAGGAATAGTGCCCCTGCGCGTCCAGCCCGCTCGGATTCGCAAACGAGGTGTGCGTCATGCTGAGCGCCGCGGCCTTCTCATTCATTCTCGCGACGAAGCGCTCTACCCCGCCGCCGCAATGGTCGGCGATGCACTCCGCCGCGTCGTTCCCCGACGGCAGCAGCAGCCCGTAGAGCAGCTCCTCGAGCGTCAGCACCTCGCCCGCGCGCAGGTACATGGACGAGCCTTCCTTCAAGTGGTTCTGCTTTACCGTCACCTTGTCCGAAAGGCTTCCCGTCTCGAGCGCCACGAGCGCCGTCATGATCTTCGTCGTGCTCGCAATGGCAAGCTCCTGTTCGGTGTTTTTTCCTGCCAGCACCCGGCCGCTGCCGGCGTCCATCAGAATAAACGCCTCCGCGCCGGTCTGCGGCACGCTCTGCGCCGCGGCGCAGTCCATACAGCCGAGCAGGCTGCATACCATCAGCACAAGAGCCGCCCTTCGTTGCACGACACGCGTCAACTTCCATCACCCTTTTTCACAGAATGACTTCAGTATGCCCGCTTTTACACAAATTCTTTCTCTTCCTTTTTCCTGTTGACGAAGCTCTCAACGCGGTCGATGAGCTGCGGTGCCATCTCCAGCACGCGGTCCACCGTCGCGGTCGCCGGCACGGCGACCGGCACCATGCGCGTCTGCCCGTCCTTGATAACGAGGAACGCCACGGGGTCGATCTTCACGCCCGCTCCGCCGCCGCCGCCGAAGCGCTCGCTGGTCTGACCGTAGGTCCCGCCGCCGCTGCCGAAGCCGAGGCTCACGCGGGACACGGGGATGAGCGTCACGCCGTCCGGCGTGGTGATCGGCTCACCGATAACGGAATTGGAATCCACCATTTCGCGGATCTTCGTCATCGTGGTCTCCATCAGCTCGCTTACCGAGTTTTTTTCCTTGTTCTCCATCGTGATCTTCCTTTCTATGCAGTCCGTTTTTCCGGTTCGTTCGTTTTCGGCACAGCCGCGTGCTCTGCCGGCGGCTCCGCCTTTGCCTCGCTCCGGTGCCTCCTGCGCCAACGCAGGAACCATTTCCCCACCGGTGCCGCCAGCGTAAAGAGAATGGCAAAGAGGTCGCACACGCGCAGCGATACGCCGATCGTCCCCTCCGCCGAGGTCTCCGCCTTAGTGAAGTCCATCCCCAGATAGACGGACGGCTTCGGGATATAGAACAGCTCCTCGAGCTTCGGCATCAGAGTCCACAGCGCGGCGTTGGCATAGCCGTAGGTCTGCGCCGTGTCCGCCGGATCGTCGCCCGCAAAAATCACGCCGACCTCCAGCGGGTCGATGCGTGTACGGCGGCAGGTGCGGCGAAGCGTCCGCTTCAGCGCGCCGAGCACCGTCCCCGCAAGCTCGCGCAGCTCGGGAAAGCTGAGCCTCGGCAGGCGGTGTCCGCCCGCCGCCTGCGGCTTCGTCTTCTCCTCCGGCGTTTTCCCGGCTGTTTTCGCTGCCTTCTTCTTTGCTTTCTTTTCTTTCCTCGGCAGGACCGTCAGCTTGACCGGACCGACGCGCAGCCGAACGCGCAGCTCCCCGCCGAAATCGACGATCGCGCCCACGCGCAGCAGCGAAAGGAGAAGAAAGAGCAGCAGAATCATGCCGATGATCTCCAGCGCCGTCATGGTCAAGCCTCCTTCCCCGTTCGCTGTCCGGTCCGCTTATTCCTCCGCGTCCGGCTCGCTTTCCGCCGCAGCCGTGAGCTGCGTCGGGTCAAGGATCGCACCGTCCGTATCCAGCCGCAGCTGGCCGTCCGCCTCAAGGCCCGGCATCTCGGGCAGCTCCTCGAGCGAGCTCAAATGGAACACGCGCAGGAATTCCTTCGTCGTGCGGTAGAGCCTGGGCCGTCCCGGCACCTGGAGCCGTCCGCACTCCTCGATGAGCTTACGCTCCTGCAAAAGTCCCATCGTGTACGAGCTGTCCACACCGCGCACCTGATCGACATAGGCGCGCGTGGTCGGCTGATAATAGGCGATGATGGTCAGCACCTCCAGCGCAGGCTGAGAGAGCTTCGCGGGCTTTCGGATCTCAAACGCTTTGCGGATGATGTCCGCGTAATCCGGCGCGGAGCAGAGCTGATAGCAGTTCTCCATCCGCACCAGACGGATGCCGCGGCGCTCGAAGGCGTAGTAGTCGCCAAGCTCCTGCAAAACCTGCTCCGCCGTCGGCTTGTCCAACTCGAGCGCCAGACAGATGCGGTCGATATTCACCGGCTCGCCGGCGGCAAAGAGGATGCCCTCCATCGCCGAGCGGACCTCATGTAAGTCCATCGTTTCCAGTGCCATACGTTCCTCACAATGTAAAAGTTTCCGGTGCGTCCTGCTCGCAGTCCACCGTGCAGTCGGTCTCGCCGCCTGCGAGACGGATCACGCTCGCGCGGCACAGCTCCAGCACCGCCATAAAGGTCGCCACGATCTCGCTGCGGCTCTTCGCGCCGCGGAACAGCAGCAAAAAGCGCGTGATACCGAAGCTCTTGAGCCGCCGCACGATCTCGCCCGCCTTGTCGGAGACGGAATACGGCTCGCGCTGCACGATCTGCTCAAAGGCCGCGCGCGGCGGCGGCGCCAGCTTCTCCGCGCGATCGAAGATCGACTGCATGGCCAGCACCAGGTCTGCCTTCTCGTGGTCGTATTCGTAGATCTTCCCGCGCTCCATCGGCTCGGGATTCTTCGTCATCGTGTTGCGTCCGAACTCACTCATCGGCCCCAGCGTCTCGGTCAGCGTGCGGATGCGCAGATAGGTGTCCTTCTGCTGGCGCTCCTTCAGGGATTGAATGAGCTGCTCCATCTCGTTCTGCGCTTCCTCGTCCTCGATGGACAGCAGCATCCGCGTCTTGATGTACATCAGGTGCGCCGCCATCGTGATGAATTCGCTCGCCACCTCAAGGTCAAGCTGCTTGCGCTGCTCGAGGTAGGCAAGATACTGCTCTAAGATGAGCGCGATGGGAATGTCCTGTATTTCGATCTTATTTTTTGAGAGCAGGAAAAGGATGAGGTCGAGCGGGCCTTCAAAATCCTGAAGCGTCTCCGCCGAGCGCTCATGCACCACGCCCTCGAGCTTAAAAATAGGGTTGTCCATTCGTTTCTCCGTTCACTCTCCGCGCTCAAACGATGCCGCGGAAAACGAAATTGATCATAGAAGCGTACACGTTATAGATCGCCGTGCTGAGCACATTGTCGCCCACGCCGAGCCACACGAGGATCAGCAGCGCGATCATACCGTATTTTTCGTAGCGCATCAGCTTCTCATACGCGCTGTCCGGCAGGAATGCAAAGAGCACCTTTGAGCCGTCGAGCGGCGAGATGGGAATGAGGTTGAAAAGCCCGAGACCGACGCTCAGATACGCCGTCGTCAGCAGCAGGTCAAAGATGAAATCCCACAGCGCGCCGTATTGATGATAGACGAGCCGCGCGCACAGCAAGGCAAGCAGCGCCAGCACAAAATTGGATACCGGTCCGGCCAGCGCCGTGAGCGCCATGCCCTGCTTCGGCTTCTTGAAATAGCGCATATCCACCGGCACGGGCTTCGCCCAGCCGAAGCCGAGCACCAGCATACACGCAAGACCCACCCAGTCGATGTGGTGCAGCGGGTTTAGGCTCAGCCGATGCTCCCGCTTCGCGGTCGGGTCGCCGAGCGCATAGGCCGCAAGGCCGTGGCAGGTCTCGTGGACCGTCAGGCATAAAAATACGGCAATCAGGCGCATCAGCGCCGACAGCATTGCCGAAAAATCAAGTGAATTCCATAGGTCGGACAGGGTACCCAACGCAATCTCTCCTGCGAAAAAATTCATTCTCGGGTGGATTTACCCGATAAGTTTAATTATTATAGCATTTTTCACGTCTCTTTACAAGGATTTTTGCAATTTTTGTTGCATCTTTCCTGCAAAATTCTGCGTGGCAAATTCGGCAGAATGTACAAACACACGCTCTCTCCTCTCCCCTCATATTCCTATTGACAAGATAGGCTTTTCCGCCTATACTCTCTATATCCTATCAAAACACTATGCTTTATGAGGCGTCCAATATGAAAGTCTATGCCGATCATGCCGCCACGACCGAGCTAAGCCGAAACGCGCTGTCCGCCATGCTCCCCTGCTTTACGGAGTTCTACGGCAACCCCTCCAGCCCGCACGCCGCGGGGCAGGCGGCCTCCCGGCTTCTGGTCCACGCGCGGGATACCGTCGCGCGCTGCTTGAACTGCCGGCCGGATGAGATCACCTTTACCTCCGGCGGGAGCGAGAGCGACACGCAGGCGCTGCTCTCCGCCGCGCGGAACGGCGCAAGGCAGGGCAGGCAGCACATTCTCTCCACCGCGTTCGAGCACCATGCCGTGCTGCACACGCTCGAGCGTCTCTCCCGCGACGGTTTCACGGTCGAGCTGCTGCCGGTCGGTCCGCTCGGCATCATCACAGCCGCGCAGGTCGCCGCCGCCCTGCGACCCGACACCTGCCTTGTGAGCGTGATGTACGCCAACAACGAGATCGGCTCCGTGCTGCCGGTCGGCGAGATCGGCGCACTCTGCCGCGAGCGCGGCGTCCCGTTCCACACCGACGCCGTGCAGGCCGCGGGACACCTTCCCATTGACGTGCAGGCACAGGGCATCGACCTGCTCTCGCTCTCCGCGCACAAGTTCAACGGGCCGAAGGGCGCGGGCGTCCTCTACGCGCGACGCGGCACGCCGCTCGTTTCTCTCATAGAGGGCGGCGCGCAGGAGCGCGGAAAACGCGCCGGTACGGAAAATCTTCCCGCCATCGTCGGCATGGCCACCGCCTTGGAGGAGGCGTGTACGCACATGGAGGATGCCGCCGCGCGTGTCGCCGCCCTGCGCGACCGTCTGATTGCCGGGCTGTCCGCGATCCCGCACAGCCGTCTCAACGGGGATTCGATCCGCCGTCTGCCGGGAAACGTCAGCTTTTGCTTCGAGGACGTCGAGGGCGAGGCCCTGCTGCTCCTGCTCGACGCCGCGGGCATCTGCGCTTCCTCCGGCAGCGCCTGCGCCTCCGGCTCGCTTGAGCCGAGCCACGTCCTGCTCTCGCTCGGTCTGCCGCCCGAATTGGCGGGCAGCGCCCTGCGTCTGAGCCTTGGCGCGGAAAACACCGGCGAGGAGATCGACTATCTCCTTGCCGAGATCCCAAAGGCCGTCGCCACGCTCCGTGAACACTCGCCCGCATGGCAGGAAAAGCTGCGCGGGAAACGACTGTTTTTACTTTGAGGAAAAGCCATGGAAAAAGTATTGATCGCTATGAGCGGCGGCGTGGACTCCAGCGTGGCCGCCTTTCTGATGAAGGAGCAGGGCTGCGACTGCATCGGCGCCACAATGAAGCTCTTCCGCAACGAGGACGCCGGCATCGGCCGCGCAAAAAGCTGCTGCTCGATCTCCGACGTTGAGGATGCGCGCGGCGTAGCCGAGCGGCTGGGCATTCCCTACTATGTGTTCAACTTTACCGGCGACTTTGCCCATCAGGTCATCGACCGTTTCATCTCCGCCTACGAGCATGGGGTGACGCCGAACCCCTGCATCGACTGCAACCGCTATCTGAAGTTCGCCCGGCTCTACGAGCGCGCGGAGCTGATCGGCTGCGACGCCGTCGTGACCGGGCACTACGCCCGCATCGAGCGGTGCGGCGAACGCTGGCTGCTGAAAAAGGCGCTGGACGAGAGCAAGGACCAAAGCTATGTTCTCTACGCGCTCACGCAGACGCAGCTCGCGCATACGCGCTTCCCGCTCGGCGCCCTGCACAAATCACAGGTGCGGCACATTGCCGAGGCGCAGGGCTTTTACAACGCGCACAAGCCCGACAGCCAGGATATCTGCTTCGTTCCGGACGGCGACCATGCACGGTTCATCGAGCAATATACCGGCAGGCAATATCCCTGCGGCGACCTCGTGGACGGCTCGGGTCGCGTGCTCGGACAGCACCGCGGCATCATCCGCTACACCGTCGGGCAGCGCAAGGGGCTCGGCGTCGCGGCGAACACACCGCTCTACGTCCGGCGGATCGACGCCGCGGAGAATCGCATCGAGCTCGGCGAGAACGCCTCCCTCTTCACCCGCACGCTGACCGCGAACGACTTCAACTGGATCGCCTTTTCCGCGCCGCCGCGTGAGCTGCGCGCCAAGGCGAAGGTTCGTTATCGGCATACCGAGCAGCCCGCGTTGGTCTGCCCGCACGGCGACGGCAGCGTCACGATTATTTTTGATGAGCCCCAGCGCGCGATCACCGTGGGGCAGGCCGTCGTGCTCTACGACGGCGACACCGTGCTCGGCGGCGGGACCATCACACAGACCGAAGCATAAGAAAAAGCAGCCGCTGTGCGGCTGCTTTTTTATCCGATTGGGAGCCTTAGCCCTTGATCATGGAAGCGATCTCTTCGGCGAAGTTCTCCTGCTTCTTCTCGATGCCCTCGCCCTTCTCGAAGCGAACGGCGTCCACGAAGTCGATCTTGCCGCCGAGCTTCTTGGCGGCGTCGGCAATATACTGCTCGACCGTGCCGGTGAACACGTCGCCGCGGACGAACTCCTGCTGGAGCAGGCAGTTCTCGGAATAGAACTTGTTGAGCTTGCCCATGACAATCTTCTCGCGGACCTGCTCGGGCTTGCTGGCCATCTTGGGGTCGTTGGCCATCTGGGCCATCATGATCTTCTTCTCCTCGTCGAGAACGTCCTGAGAGACCTGGCTCTTATCCCAGAAGCGGGGATTGAGCGCCGCGATCTGCATGGCGACGTCCTTGGCAATCTCGGTGGCGTCGATGCCGCCGTCGACCTTGAAGTTGACGAGCACGCCGATCTTGCCGCCGGCATGGATATACGGGGTGGAGGTGTTGGCCGCGAAGCGGGCAAAGCGGCGGACTTGAATGTTCTCGCCGATGACGAGGACCATCTCTTGACGCTCCTGCTCAACGGTACGGCCATTGCCGTAGGGGGCCGCCATCAGAGCTTCGAGATCCTTGGGGTCTTCCTTGGCGACGACAGCGGCGACGCCCTTGACGAAGTTCTGGAACTTTTCGTTCTTGCCGACGAAGTCGGTCTCGGCGTTGACCTCGACCACGACGCCCACGCCGTCGATGACGGTGGCGTAAGCCATACCCTCGGCAGCGATGCGGCCGGCCTTCTTCGCGGAAGCGGCGAGGCCCTTTTCACGCAGGTACTCGATCGCCTTGTCGATGTCGCCGTCGCACTCGGTCAGAGCCTTCTTGCAGTCCATCATGCCCACGCCGGTCATTTCGCGCAGGTTCTTCACATCAGCAGCACTAATAGCCATATTCTTGTCCTCCTCGTAAAATTAGGCTTCGGCCTGAGCCTCGCCCTCGGCCTTCTCCGCCGCGGCGTCCTCAGTGACCTCGCCCTGCTTGCCCTCGATCATGGCGTTGGCCATCACGGAGGCGATGAGCTTGATGGCGCGGATGGCGTCATCGTTGCCGGGGATGGGATAGTCGATCTCGTCGGGATCGCAGTTGGTATCGGCGATGGCGACAACGGGAATGCCGAGCTTGTGCGCCTCGGCGATGGCGTTGCGCTCCTTGCGGGTGTCAACGATGAACAGGGCGCCGGGCAACTTCTTCATATCCTTCACGCCGCCGAGGTACTTCTCGAGCTTCTCGATCTCGCCGAGATGCTTCATGACCTCCTTCTTGGGCAGCATATCGAAGGTGCCGTCCGCCTGCATGGTCTTGAGCTGGTTCAGGCGATCCACGCGGGTGCGCATGGTCTTGAAGTTGGTCATCATGCCGCCGAGCCAGCGGGCGTTGACATAGTACATATTGCAGCGAAGAGCCTCATCCTTGATGGCCTCCTGCGCCTGCTTCTTGGTGCCGACGAACAGCAGGGACTGGCCGCTCTCGGAGACGCTGCGCACGAAGTTGTAGGCTTCCTCGAGCTTCTTGACGGTCTTCTGAAGGTCGATGATATAGATGCCGTTGCGCTCCGTGTAAATGTAGGGAGCCATCTTGGGGTTCCAGCGGCGGGTCTGATGACCGAAGTGAACGCCTGCCTCGAGCAGGGCTTTCATGGATACGACGTTTGCCATTGCTTGTAGTTTCTCCTTCAAATTTAGTTTTACCTCCGGAGCCTTCATCCCCCCTGCCAACCCTTGGCACAGACAGGAAGTCGGGTCCCCGTGCGGAATACCCGAGCATTATACCGTACATTACTATAGATTGCAAGCACTTTTTTCAGAAAAGCGCCTGTTTCCAGCGCATTTTTTCAAATTCCCGCGCCAAATGGCAGGTTGTGAAGAAATTTTAAACAATTTTCATTTTCCGCATCCCGCCCTTGCATTTCTTAACGTTTTCTTTATAATAAAAAGCTCGCCCTGCGCATCATAAACGCCGGCGGCGTGCGCGCCGTTCGCGGCGCGGCGGCTCGCGCTGCGGGAACGGCTTATCGACCAGAATGATGTCGTCCCCCACCTGCCGGATGCAGTCCCACGGAATGTAGTATTCCTCGCCGCGGCCGAAGAGGCCGAAAAAGCGGAACGGCCCGGGCACGATCAGCGCGGTCATCCGCCCCTCGGGCAGCTGACATTCCACGTCGCCGACATAGCCCAGACGGCAGCCGTCGCAGATGTTGATGACCTCCTTGCAGCGCAGGTCTGTAAATCGGCAGTTCATCGCGCTCCCCCCTGTTCCCTGCCATTCTATTCGCACCGCAGGAAGTCCTATCCCACCTTCCGCCGCCATGCGGCGTATTCTGTCCCAGCGAAAAAACAAAGAACCGGAGGAACCACCCCATGCATGAGATCCAACTCAATATGTACCATGCCCTTGCGCTCGGCGCCGTCATGTACTGGCTCGGCGCAGCGCTGACGCGAAAGCTCCCGGCGCTCCGGCGCTTCTGCGTGCCCGCTCCGCTTGTCGGCGGACTGTGCTTCGCGCTGTTCAACACCCTGCTTTATGCCTCCGGCCTCGCGGTCATCACCTTTGACGAAACGCTCGAGACGGTCTTCATGATCCTGTTCTTCACCACCGTCGGCTTCACCGTGAGCATCCCCATGCTCGTCAAGAGCGGCAAGTCCGTGATGCTGCTGCTCGCGCTGAGCATCGCCATCATCCTTCTGCAAAATGCCGTCGGCAGCGGCGTGATGGCGCTCATGGGCAAAAACCCGCTCTACGGGCTCGGCTGCGGCTCCATCTCCATGATCGGCGGGCCCGGCACCGCCGCGGCCATCGGTCCCGACCTTGACGCCGCGGGCGCGGTCGGCGGCACGACCGTCGCCGTCGCAGCGGCGACCTTCGGCCTCATTTTTGGCTCCATCCTCGGCGGCCCCATCGCCCGCCATCTCATCGTTAGGAACCACCTGCGCGAGGAGCTTCCCGAGGACCACGAGCACGAGGAGGACGCTGACGACGCGCACTTCACCACGCACTCCAACCGCTTCGTGCTCGGCTTTCTGATGCTCGCGTTCTGCGTCGGTCTCGGCAGCTATGTCACCACGGGACTCACGAAGCTCTGCGGCTTCAATTTTCCGGCCTACATCGGCCCCATGCTCGTGGCCGTCGCAGTCCGCAACCTCATCGACCGCACCGGGCGCATCGAGTTTCCCGCCACCGAGATCGGCACGATGGGCAATATGTTCCTCGCTCTCTTTCTCTCCATGGCGCTCTCCGGTCTCAAGCTCTGGCAGCTCGTAGACCTGGCGCTGCCGATGCTCGTCTGCCTTGCCGCCGAGGTTCTTCTGATGGTGTTCTTCTCCATCCTCGTCGTCTTCCCGCTCATGGGCCGCAATTATGACGCCGCGATGATCACCGCAGGCTTCATCGGCTTCGGCATGGGCGCGACCTCCAACGCGATGGCGAATATGCAGGCGGTCGCC
>DJRC01000043.1:0-6219 GCA_002437735.1 Oscillospiraceae bacterium UBA6370
GCCCTCACAAAGCTGCAATGGTAAACATTGTCCTCCGACACACGGGTCAGCGCGCTCCAGTAGGCGTCGGCCCAGCTCTGCGCGGCCTCCTGCCACGACTGCCCCTCGTCGGCGATGAAGATCACCGGCGCACGACGCACATCAGCAAGCTCCAGCACGTCGTACCATTCGCGCACCACGCCGTAAAGCGAGGTCCCCTCGACCGGCACAATAGAGCCGTCGCCAAGTCCCGCGCCGCTCGCCATATAGCGGCCGAGCAGCGAGCCGTCTCTCCGGCAGTAGGAAATGAGGTTGGAGTCCTCGTAGACCTCCAGGTAGCACCCATCGGAAACGGTCAGGCGGATCGCCTTGTCTCCGCCCGCGTACACAGCGTCCTCCCACGGTGTGTAGGTATATTGGCCCAGCGGGCAGAGCCCACCTGAGATGGCAAAGTCGTTTCGGCAGCTCCCCAGCTCTCCTGCTCCGCTGAGCAGGGTCAGCTCCACGCCCGTGTCGTGCTCCAGACAGTCGATCTCATATTGGAACCTCTGCTCCGTCGTCCAGCGCAGGCTCTCATTCGGCGTAAAGCTCGTGAGCACGGCGCGCAGCAGCGCCTTATCCTCTGCCGATGTGACGCCGTTTACCGAGTAGCAGGAGAGCACGTAGCAGTGATCGTCGTCGATCGGGACAAAGTACAGCTCCTCGTGCGCGTAACCGTATGCAGCGTCATAGCCGCCCCCGACATTATAGTAGTAGTCCAGCGGCGCGCTCAGGTCGGTATCAAAGCGCCACGCACCGACGGAGGCATAGTACGCCTTGAGGTCCTCCATGCTCCCGTCCGCCCTTGTGACCTCAAAGTATGTGCTTCCATCCACGTCCACGCCGGAAAGGGGCTTCCATTGCATCCACTGCGGCGTGAAGATCCAGTCGGTCGGCACATAGACGGACCAGCCGTCGCCCTCGTAGCGGCGGAGCGCGACATTCTTTCTGACCGCACTGCCGGTCCCGTCCGTATAGGTCAGCGTGACCCTGCGCAGATAGCGCGGATAGGCAGCCTCGTCAAGCGCAAGGTAGTCGGCGCACCAGTCGTAGAGCGTCTCGCGGTAGTACGTCCTGCCGGAATCGTTTAGGTAGTCCTTTACCATCCCCCGCGTTCCGGTGTACAGAATGCGATAGCCGTCCGCGTTCGCAAGCACAACGAGCACATCGTACTGCCTGTTGTCGTACCAGCCGTCGCCCATGTCGTACCAGTCACTCTGGTCGATCAGCGGAAGGCTTTCCTCGTCCGCAAAGCGCACCGCGTAATCGTAGCGCCACAGCTCGGGCCTGCCGTCCAGCTCCGGGAAAACGCCGTCCAGCACGGCAGCACACTCCAGCTCGGTCGCCCGCACGTCGCTCACCGCGGCGACCGCCGCGCCGCCGGACTGCGGAAACAGGGCAACACCGCTCTCGCGGACCGTGTTGGCGCGGTCGAGAGCATAGTCCTCCATCGTGAGCCAGACGTCCGTGTCCTTCGTCTCCCGGTCCGTCCCGCTCTTCTGCCACGAGATCAGCAGCGCGGAAGCGGCCACGACCGCGACAGCGAGCGCCGCGAGCCACAGCCCGCGCTTTTTCTTTCCGCCAAGCACGTTCGCGATCCGGCGCTTGAGCCGTTCCGCCGTGCTGCCGAAGCTCGTCGTCATCGGCACCGGCGCGCTCTTCGCCTGCACCGCCGCAAGCAGCGTTTCGCCGTAGGCAGTCCTTTCCGCGTGACCCATGCCCTCGGTCGCCCTGCTGTCGCAGGCAAGCTCCACATCCTCGTCCGCCTGCCGCAGCATCCAATAGACGAGCGGGTCGAACCAGTGGACGGCGTTCGCCGCCGTCAGCAGGAGCTTATAGGCAAGGTCGTGCCGCTTGAGATGGCAGAGCTCGTGGCGCAGGATGAAGCGCAGCGCGGCAGGCTCGTAGTCCTCGTGCGGCAGAAGCAGAACGGGATGAAAAAGTCCGGTCATCATCGGCGTCCCCACCGCCTCGCAGAGGAGGAGCCGCGGGCGCCTCACGCTCAGAGCGGCACACTCGTCCGCGAGCAGCCGCGCGTAGTCCTCTCGTGTCGTCTCCCGCTGCCAGCGGCGCACAAGACGGCAGAATCGCCTGTATTTTATAATCTGTAAAGCGATATAGCCTGTCGTGCCAGCTGCCCAAAGGAGGAACAGGAACCCTGTGAGCGGAATGTTCTTCGCGCTGTTGTCCGGCGCGGTACTATCCGCATCCCCGAGCGTGACCGGCGGGTCGGCCGGCAGTGGGCTCGTATCCTCTGCGTCGCTAAGGATCGTTTCCTGCCGGCGCGGCAACTCGTCGGTCCGCACCACGCTCGGCCCGCGCTGTGTGGAAAGGATCAGCGTGCGCTCCGCCGGCGGCTCCACCCGCACCGGCGCGTCCGGCGCCGACCAGTCTGCCGGCAGCAGCAGAAAGACCGCCAGCGCCAGCCACAGCGCGCAGCGTGACCGCGCGCCGTAGCGCTCCCGCCAAAGCGGCTTTGTAATCGCGGCCAGCGCGAGCACGCCAGCCGCAAGCAGCGAATGCTTGCAAAGCGTCAGCAAAAAGGGCGTCATCTCACTCCCCCGCTTTCCCGCTCATTTCATCCAGATAGCGCCGCAGCTCGTCGATCTCGCTCTGCGCGAGCGGCTTTTCCGCCGTCAGCGCCGCCACAAAGCTGCCCAGCGAGCCGCCGTAGAGCCGCTGCAGGACGCTGCGGCTGTCGAACTCGCGGTACTTCTCCTGCGAAACGAGCGGCGTATAGAAGTTGCTGCGCCCCTCGCGGCGTGCGCTCAGATAGCCCTTGTCGCACAATCGCGTGAGGTAGGTGTTGATGGTGTTGACGCTCCAGCCGTGGGACGCCAGCGCGCCCTCGATGTCGCCGCGGCTGACCTCCCCGCCGTGTGCCCAGACCGCCTGCATCACGCTCAGCTCGGCGTCCGGCAAACGCTTCCTGCCATCCATACAAATGCCCTCCCGATTTTACTACAAAAGTCGTTTCTTCATTTATACTACGTTCGTCGTAATTTGTCAAGTACCCAGTTTGGCAGGAAAACGCCGTGGCTCTCGCCCTCTCCGCCGCCGCATTTTACCCAATGTAAAAAAGTTGAAAAAAGGGCTTGACAGCCGCCCTCCCCTATGCTATACTCTCCATTGTTCCGAGCGCGAAAGCCTTGAACCGATGGGGGTTTAGCTCAGCTGGGAGAGCGCTTGACTGGCAGTCAAGAGGTCAGCGGTTCGATCCCGCTAATCTCCACCACGAAAAACCTTGAAACCGCATGGTTTCAAGGTTTTTTCTTGTCTATGGCAAATTGCACAAAGCCTCTTTTGTGTTGAATTTGTGTTGAACGCGCGAAAATAGTGTGGGAAAACTCCGCTTTCTAATTCTGCAATTTTGCAACTATTCCATTGCTTCCAGATGTACACTCGGAACCTGCACCGCAGCCATTTATGACGAGCAATGAACTGAAACACAAAGCCAAGAAGCAGGAATGGGGCATAGCCATACAGGAATACCGGGGCAGCGGTCTCTCCGTAAGTGAATGGTGCCGGCAGCGGAGCGTTGCGACAACCACCTATTACTGTTGGGAACGGGAACTTCTCTTTTGTGTTGAACGCGCGAAAACAATGTGGGGAATCACCGTTTTTTAATTCTGCAATTTTGCAACTATTCCTACGTTTTACATCAACTCAAAGAACATCTTCCAATCGCTGCCCAAGCCTGCGCTCGAATTGCGTCGCCGGATCGCTCCGGTTTTGCTCTTTTCGGTTGAAATCAAAATTATTACAGAGTCTCGATCCTTGCTTTGCCCTGCAGCATCTGCTCGTACACCTCTGCCGGTACGGGCTTGCTGAAATAGTAGCCCTGCATTTCCCGGCAGCCGAGCTCCTGCAGCATCTCCGCCTGCTCCCGTGTCTCCACGCCCTCGGCAATGATGGGCAGATGCAGAGCCTGCGCCATGCCGATGATAAACTGGACGATGATGTGCCCCTTCTCGTTGCTCTCTCCGGATAAAAAGCGCATATCCAGCTTCAGCTTGTCGATGTCAATGTCCTTGAGCGCATTCAGCGAGGAGTAGCCGCTCCCGAAGTCGTCCATCTCCACGATGAACCCGCGTCCGCGCAGCTCTTCCACCGCTTTCATGACACGCAGCGTGTCCTCCACATAGGCGCTCTCCGTCACCTCAAGATGCAGTACATCCCGGCCAATGCCGTACCGCGCCAGCATATCGTCGATCTTATCGCACAGGTTCGGCCTGTCCAGATCCTCCCGCGACAGGTTCACCGACACGTTGATGTGCCGTCCCGGCATAGCATCCTGCCATCGGCGGATGTACCGGCAGCATTGCTCCAGCATATACCAGTCCATGCGGTGGATGCAGCCGCTCTGCTCCAGCAGAGGCACAAACGTTCCCGGCATCAGCAGCCCCCGTGTAGGATGCCGCCAGCGCACCAGAGCCTCCGCGCCCACCAGCTCCCGTCCGGTAAAGTCCACCTGTGGCTGGAACCACACCTCGAACTCCCCGTTGCTGATGGCGCTGTCCAGATCGCGCAGCAGCTCGCCCTTTTCCCGTTCCTCGTCCATCATGCCCTTTTCGTAATAGGCAATGCGCTGCGCCTGACTGCCCTTGATGGACTGCAGAGCCAGCAGAGCCTTGTAGCTCATGGTGGAAGCATCACAGTCCGTTTCGCACAGGTCGTATACGCCGATGTGCAGCGTGATGGCGATGGACAGGTCGTAGTCGGCGAAGCAGGAGTTGAAATTGTCATAGCACTCCTGCATGGTCATGGTATCCTCCGCGCAGAAGCGGGCAAAGTGATCCGCGCTCAAATGAGCAGAGAAGCAGTCCTCTCCCCGGTCGAAGCGGCGCATGTGGCGCGCCAGATCGCGCAGCAGCTTGTCTCCCACTTCCCTGCCATACAGACCGTTGATGTCCCGGAAGCGGTCCACGTTGTACCGCTGGATACGAAACTTCTTTCCCGAATGCCTGTCGATCCACTCCTGCACCCGTCGGTGGAAGCCGACGGCGTTCATAATGCCCGTCAGCGTGTCGGTCTCGTTGCGCAGGCCAACGGTGGTGTCCTCGCAGGTCACGGCGATCATCGTCCGCGTCTCATCCAGATAGTGGAACATAAACCGCTTGCAGAATACGCTTTCCTCATGGTCGCGCCAGGTATCCACGGTCACAACGTAGGTCTCCTGCTGCTCCAATGCCTGTCGGACGCTGTCCAGGCACAGCATACGCACCAACATCTCCTGGTCATCCTCTGCCGCGTGACATTTCATGGCGGTACGCAGCTGTTGGTCGTAGGGCACGCCGTCCATGGTGCTCTGTCCGGCACGCAGCTTTCTGGAAAACTTCTCCCCCAGTTCCCGGATCTCGCCCGTGGCACAGTCGATCAGAAATACGCCGTCAAAGCGCTCCTCGATCAGCCGCCGCAGCATATTTCCCTCTGCGAATCGGCTCCACAGCCGCTCCAGCCTATTCTCCACATTGCATACGCGCAAACGGTCAAATATCCGTCTGCGTTTTCCTTTCCGCGGTCATACGTCCGCCCGTTTTTTCTTTCCTTTGTCAGATACATCTTCCGGTCTGCTCTGGTGATAAGCTCCTGCACACTCTCCGCACAGGCTATGATATCCGCCGCTGCGCCCGTAAGGCCCTTTTCTCAAAAAACAGTTTAATCATACATTAAGTTGAAGCGTTTTGTCAATATTTTTACAAAAATAGTATATAAAGGTTGAATTGGGGGATATTTCCATATCATAAAGCATCAAAAAGGAACAGCATGGTATTTCCATACCATGCTGTTCCGACCGAAGAAGAAATGCGACTGATCGGCAGAGCCAAAGACTCTGCCGCCTTTTGCATCTTAAAAGGGAAATCTATTATTTTGTCGCCGGCGCCCCGAAGAGCCGGCCCGCAGGGCTTCATTCGGAAAGGAGCATACGGTCGTTATCGAGCATCCTGCCCGTGCCCGCGCGGAAGCGCTCGATGAGGTCCTCCACCGTCATGCCGGCACGCTCCCCGCCCGCGACATCGAGCACGATGCCGCCGTCCGCCATCATCAGCGTGCGGTTGCCGAGCGAGAGCGCCTGCGTCATGTTGTGCGTCACCATCAAGCAGGTGATGTGATGCTCCGCCACCACGCGCTGCGTAAGCGCGAGCACCTTTTCCGCCGTCCCCGGGTCGAGCGCCGCAGTGTGCTCGTCGAGCAGCAGCA
>DJRC01000043.1:6317-6616 GCA_002437735.1 Oscillospiraceae bacterium UBA6370
CTGCCGCTGGCCGCCCGAGAGCAGGCCGACGGGCTGGCCCAGCCGATCCTCCAGCCCCATGTCGAGCTGCGCGAGCTGGGCGCGGAAAAGCTCGCGGTCTTTCGCTGTGATGCGGCTGAACGGATTGCCGTGCGCCGCGCGCAGATACGCGAGGGCAAGGTTTTCCTCAATGCTCATGTGCGGCGCGGTGCCGCGCAGCGGGTCCTGAAACAGTCGCCCGATGACGCGGCTTCGGTCATGTTCGCGTGTAAAGGTAATGTCCTTGCCATTTAGCAGGATACGGCCCTCGTCCACATAAA
>DJRC01000043.1:6696-7250 GCA_002437735.1 Oscillospiraceae bacterium UBA6370
TGCCCGCGCCGTTCGAGCCGATAACGGTGACGAAATCGCCTTTGTCGAGATGGAGCGACAGGTCGGTAACGGCGCGTTTTTCATTCACCGTTCCGACGTTGAAGGTCTTGGAGATGTGTTGAATATCCAGCATATCAGTTGCCTCCCTTCCCTTTTGCCACGGCCTTGCGGCGCTGGAACGCCGCCCACTTCCGGATGCTCGGTGCGGCGATGGCCAGCGCCACGATGATCGCCGTGAGCAGCTTCAGACACTCCACCGGCACGATCTTCGTGTAGAACACGACCGCGTAGATGAAGCGGTAGATCAGCGAGCCGACGAGCGCGGCGAGCACGCCGCGCGTCATGCTGCGGCGGCCGAGCACCGTTTCACCGATGATGAGGCAGGCAAGGCCGATGACAACGATGCCGGTGCCGGAGTTGATGTCCACGGTCTTCTGATACTGGCCCACCATCGCGCCGGCAAGGCCGGTCATGGCATTGGCAAGGCAGAGGCCGACGGAGATGGTAAAGCGTGGGTCGAGCGAGGACGCGCGCACCATATCGGGATTATCGCC
>DJRC01000075.1:0-4921 GCA_002437735.1 Oscillospiraceae bacterium UBA6370
GTTCATTGTACACCCGCTCTTTCATAAAAGCAAGCGATTTGCCGATTTTTTGCAGGAATTTATGCATTTTCTTCGCGTCTTACCACTAATTTTGAAAATATACTTTCATAAAATTGAACGCATCTCCAAAATTGCACAAGTTTCTCCGAAAAACTTGTGCATTTCATCAAAGGACTTCGAAAGCCGTTCTCGTTATCTGATATGCGCCCTCCATGGTTGACAGTTTGTTTTTTTACTATCTCTCATAGAGGGGACATATCAAAACGTATGGACGCCCACTTTTGGACGCTATTGCCTTACTGTCCGCCGACCATCACGCCGACGTTGCCGTAGAGCAGGATGCGGACAAGGCCGCAGAGGAAGAGGTGCGCGGGATAGTAGAGATAGAAAAGATACTTCATGCCCCGACCCGCACCGCGCGTGCCGCTGTAGCGCTTGAGCAGCGGAATGGTCAGCCCGGCAAAGAGCTGAAGTATACCGTAGACGGGGTCGATAAAGAGCGCGTAGACCAGCGCGTACATCGCGACCCAGAGCATCATGCGCGTCATCTGGCGGCGGAAGTCGCCGCGGTTCTGCCCGATCTCCAGAATGGCAAGAACCGCGATGCTGCTCCAGTCGCCCGGGAAAGCAAGGAGCGTAAGGGCGACCACGGCAAGCGCCTTTTGCCATTGCCTGAGCTCGGGCCGCTCCACCGTGTAGAGACCGACGACGCCGAGAAACAGCGGCCACATCACGCTGGTTTGGTTGAATACGCCGGTCTTGAGCGGAACGAAGGGGATGCCGAAAGCAAAATTGTAGGCGAAGTGTCCGATGATGGCAAAGAGCAGAAGCCGTCCGGCGTACTTTTTCAGATCGCGGGTGTAGTGGTAGCCCTCAGCCACCATGAACCAGAAGATCGGCGCGGCCATGCGGCCAATGATGTGCAGCAGCAGGATCCACCAGTCCCGTGGATAATCCGGCCAGATCACACTGGTGAAGTGGTCGACCGTCATGGCAAGCATGGCGATGAGCTTGAGCTGATTGCCGCTCAACCCTTTATTTGTCTGGTCCATTCTCTCTCCTTCGCGGACATTGCCGCATCCCAATAGGCTGCTTACAGTGTAGCAGAAGCCGCCGCTCTTTGCAAGAGCGCGTACAGCGTTGATTTGCTCCAAAATCATTTTTGAACACTTGACAAAAATGAGAAAGGGCTCTACAATGTCGTTCTCTGCGGCGAAGGGAAGAACGCCGCGGAGCATTTGACCGATCCAAACATCCAAAGGAGAGATGATATGATGAGATTCCAAAAACATTTTGTGCCGCTGCTGCTCGCGCTGGTGCTGGCGCTCGGTACGCTGCCCGCGCAGGCGGCGGCGCTCACGCGCGGCGAGGCCGCGCAGACGCTGCTCTCCGCCGCGCAGGACTATAACCCCGGCGTGCAGCAGTCCGACATTCTCAAGGGCTATCCCGACGGCAGCCTTGCGCTCGACGGCACGCTGACACGCGCACAGGCGCTGGTGATGCTCACGCGCGCCTTCGGCGGCTTTGCCGCTCCCGTGGGGGACAACGCCCGCATGACGCTGCCCGCGGACAGCCTGACGAATGTCCCCGCGTGGGCGGCGGAGGAGCTTTCCTCCGTTCTTGCCGCCGGCCTTGCGGACGGTGACGCGAACGAGGCTATAAGTGCCGAGGACCTTTCGACGCTGCTCCGCCGCGCCTGCGCCGCCAAGGGCACGAACCTCAAGGACGACTATTACGCCGCCGTCAACAAGAGCTGGCTGGACGGCTCCGACATTCCTGCGGGTCTGTCCATCAACGGTCCGTTCTACGGTCTGAGCCTGACGGTCAACGAGCAGATCGCGGCGCTCATCCGCGAGATCGACGCGCATGAGCAGACTCCCGGCACCGCCGAGGCGAAGATCAAGGCGCTCTACGACTGCGTGATGGACACCGAGGGCCGCGAGAAGGCCGGCGTTGCGCCCATTCAGAAGTACCTTGACGCCATTGAGAGCGCCAAAACGCTCGGCGAGATGGTGAGCGTCGATGCGCAGCTGCAGAAGGAGCTGGGATTGTCCATGCTCCTCGGCTTCGGCTTGACGACCGACCTTGCAGACTCGAGCCGCAGGATCACCGCGTTCTCGCTCATCGGCGCGGGCATGGACAAGGACTTCTACGTCAACGGCGCCGACGCGCAGAAGAACGCCTACACGACGTATCTCACATCGCTGCTGACGCTCTCCGGCCTTAGCACGGACGAGGCGGCGCAGCGCGTCGCGGCGTTCTATGACGCCGAGGCGGCGATCTCCGCGGCCTCGCTCGACCCGCAGGACTACAGCAACGTGGACAAGATCTACAACCTCTTTACGCTCGGCGAGCTCAAGGTGCTGCTGCCGAACGTGGACCTTGACGCCATTCTTGCCGCCAGCGGCATTGAAAACGCGGAGCGGATCATGGTCAGCGACGTAGGCGCGCTGAAGGTAGCCGCGGCACTCTACGACGACGCCCACCTTGCCCTGCTCAAGACCGCGGCGCGTCTGGCGCTGCTGCAGAGCGTGGGCACCTCGCTCAGCCAGGGCTTCCAGGAAGCTTACTTCGACTTCGTGCTGGGCTACTACGGCGTAGATGCCCGCCAGAGCAATGAGCAGATCGCAGCGCAGCAGGTGCAGGCGCTTCTGGCGGATTACCTCAGCCACGCCTATGTGGACGAATACTTCTCTGCCATGGCCAAGGCCGATGTGGAGGAGATGATCGGCGAGTTCATCGCTATCTACAAGGAACGCATTTTGGCGCAGGCCTGGATGAGCGCCGAAACCAGGGCCAAGGCCGTGAAGAAGCTCGACACCATGGGCGTCAAGGTCGGCTATCCCGACAGCTGGGAAAGCTGTCTTGACTGCGCGGAGATCAAATCCCCCGCCGAGGGCGGCTCCTTCTTCTCCAACGTCATCGCTATCCAGATGGCGATGAAGCAGGATGTCCTCGCCCACCAGAACGACGCGCCGGATAAGAGCGAATGGATCATGACGCCCTTTACGGTCAACGCCTGCTACAATCCCAGCGCCAACGACATCACCTTCCCCGCCGCCATCCTGCAATCGCCGCTCTACGACGTGAACGCCAGCCGGGAGGAAAACCTCGGCGGCATCGGCTACATCATCGCCCACGAGATCACCCACGCCTTTGACAACAACGGCGCGAAGTTCGACGAGAATGGCAGCGCCGCCGACTGGTGGACGGCGGAGGACTACGCCGCCTTCCAGCAGAAGTGCCAGGCTGTGGCCGAATGGTACGACGGGCAGGAGGCCTATCCCGGCATCGCGTGCAGCGGCGCGCTGACCATCTCCGAAAACGTGGCCGACCTCGGCGCGGCAAGGTGCATCGTCGCGGCAGCAAAGAAGCTCGATCACCCCGACCTTGACAAGCTCTTCCGCGCCGTCGCGAATACTTGGGCGTCCACGACCTCGCGGCAGATGCGCGAGTATCTGGCCGTGACCGACGTCCACGCGCCGGATAAGCTGCGCTGCAACCGCGTACTGCAGACGCTGCCGGAATTCTACACGACCTATGATATACGGTCCGGCGACGGGATGTGGACCGCACCGGAGACGCGCGTGAGCGTGTGGTAAGGAAGCGGCCAAAAAATGGCCTTCCTCTCGCGCTTGAATATTTTTCGGTGAAACGACAAAATATCTTTCTTGACAAAAGTGCGTCGCCTGTGTTACCTTAAAAAGGTAAGTAGATAAAGTGATCGGATGATGGGTCACGGGAGAGACCGCGGAATACCTGCCGCGGCGCCGAAGGGGAACGCAGAAGCTCTCAGGCAAAAGGACCGGACTCGGACGACGCTCCGAAAAGTGCGGCTTGCCGCACGCCGAAGGTGCAACCTGCAAAAATGTGATATGCTGTGTCAGGGAAACTCTCAGGTCATAAAACGGAGGCACAAAGTTCCAAGGGGGACTTTGTGCCTTTTTTCTATGCCATATTTTAATCATTTTTATACTATTGTTCAAAAATGATAATAGAGGAGGAAACAGCTTATGGAAAGGAAGACACCCCTGTATCAGACCCATGTGGACGCGGGCGGAAAGATCGTCGAGTTCGGCGGCTTTCTGATGCCCGTGCAGTACCCCGCCGGCGTGCTCGCCGAGCACATGGCCGTGCGGCAGAAGGCGGGACTCTTTGACGTGTCGCACATGGGCGAGCTGCGGCTGCGCGGCCCTGACGCGGTCGCAAACGTGCAGAAGCTCATCACTGCGGACATCTCCGCCATGCAGGACGGTGACATCAAGTACGCCATGTTCTGCAGCGATGCGGGCGGCATCCTTGACGATTTCATCGTCTACCGCTGCGCCGCCGACGACTATTGGCTGGTCGTCAACGCGGGCAACCGCGACAAGGATGCCGCGTGGGTCGAGAGCCATCTGTTCGGCGATGTGGATTACCGCGACGAGGGCAACGATTGGGGTCAGGTCGCGCTGCAGGGACCAAAGTCCGGCGACATTCTCAAAAAGCTCTGCGCGGAGCAGTACATCCCCGCGAAATACTACACCTTTATCGACAATGTGCCGCTGAACCTCGGCAGCCGCACCATTCACGCCCTCGTCTCCCAGACGGGCTACACCGGCGAATACGGCTTTGAGCTCTACTGCAGGGCCGAGGACACCGTCGACCTCTGGCACGCTCTGCTCGCCGCGGGCGAGGAGTACGGGCTCATCCCCTGCGGGCTCGGCGCGCGCGATACGCTGCGGCTCGAAGCCTCCATGCCGCTCTACGGCCACGAGATGAACGAGGAGATCACGCCGAAGATGGCGGGCCTTCCCTGCAAGCTGACCGGCAAGGACTTCATCGGCCGCGACGCGCTCGTCGCGCTCGGCGCGCCGAAGCTCAAGCGCATCGGCATGAAGGTCGTCGGCCGCGGCATCGTGCGCGAGCACTGCGACCTCTA
>DJRC01000075.1:5017-5588 GCA_002437735.1 Oscillospiraceae bacterium UBA6370
GTTTATCGGCTGCGGCGTCGCGATGGGCTACATCCCCGCCGAGGACATTGAGATCGGCCGACACCTCAACGCCGACGTGCGCGGGCGCATGATCGAGCTAGAGATCGTGCCCATGCCGTTCTACAAGCGGGACAAGTAACATACATACGAACACAATGATTTCTGCAACAAAAATTTTGAGGAGGACAACACAATGAATTTTCCTGCTGAGCTGAAGTATTCCAAGTCCCACGAGTGGGTCAAGATGGACGGCGAGATCGCCGTCGTCGGCATCTCCGATTTTGCGCAGGACGCGCTGGGCGACGTGGTGTTTATCAACCTGCCCGCCGAGGGCGATTCCGTCACTGCAGGCGAGAGCTTCGGCGACGTCGAGTCCGTTAAGGCGGTCTCCGACATCATCTCTCCCGTCTCCGGCACCATCTGCGCGGTCAACGAGACGCTGGCCGACGCGCCCGAAACGCTCAACTCCAATCCCTACGGCGCGTGGATCATCAAGGTCGAGGGCATAGGCGGCACCGAGGAGCTGCTCGACGCGGCGGCGTATGAGGCGCATTGCGCCGAGGAGGGCTGA
>DJRC01000075.1:5748-11181 GCA_002437735.1 Oscillospiraceae bacterium UBA6370
GCTCAACATCCCCGAGGGCATGAGCGAGCTGGAGGTACGCGAGGCCGTCACCGCCATGGCGGAGAAGAACAAGGTCTACAAGACCGTTCTGCGCGGCGCGGGCGCCTACCGCCACTTCATTCCCGCCGTTGTGAAGTCCATCACCTCCCGCGAGGAGCTGGTCACCTGCTACACGCCCTATCAGGCGGAGATCAGTCAGGGCGTGCTGCAGGGCACGTTCGAGTTCCAGACCATGATCTGCGAGCTGACGGGCATGGACGTTGCCAACGCCTCCCACTACGACGGCGCGACCGCCGCCGCCGAGACCATCCCCATGTGCCGCGACCGCAAGCGCACAAAGGCGTATGTTTCCGCCTGCGCGAACCCGCAGGTCATCGAGGTCATGCAGACCTACTGCTTCGCCTCGAATACCGAGCTGACCATTGTTCCCGCAAAGGACGGCAGAACGGATCTCGACGCGCTCCGCGCCGCGCTCGGCGAGGACGCTGCGTGCTTCTACCTCCAGCAGCCGAATTACTTCGGCCAGATCGAGGATGCAAAGGCCGTCGGTGAGCTTGTCCACGCCGCGGGCGCGAAGCTCGTCATGGGCGTGAACCCCATCGCCTGCGCTCTCCTGCCCACCCCACGTGAGATGGGCGCGGACATCGCTGTGGGCGACGGCCAGCCCCTCGGGCTTGACACCGCCTTCGGCGGCCCCTACCTCGGCTTTATGGCGACGACCGCCGCCATGACGCGCAAGCTGCCCGGGCGCATCGTCGGCCAGACCAAGGACGTGGACGGCAAGACCGGCTATGTTCTCACGCTCTCCGCGCGTGAGCAGCACATCCGCCGCGAGAAGGCCAGCTCCAACATCTGCTCGAATCAGGCGCTGTGCGCCTTCACCGCAGGCGTTTACATGGCGGCGATGGGCGAAGCGGGCATGAAGCAGTGCGCACGGCTCTGCACCTCGAAGGCGCACTACTTTGCCTCCGAGCTGGAAAAGATCGGCTGCACCATCAAGTACAAGGGCGAATTCTTCCACGAGTTCGTTACCGAAGTTGCCTGCCCCAACTGCCGCAAGAAGATCCTCGACGCGCTCGACGCGGCGGGCATTCTCGGCGGCGCGGAGATGGACGGCGGCATCCTCTGGTGCGTGACCGAGCTTGTGAGCAGGGCGCAACTTGACAAAGCCGTTTTCATCGTGAAGGAGGTGCTGAAATGAAGCTGATCTTTGAGCTTGGCACGGAGGGACGCGGCTTGAGCCTGATGCCCGCGTGCGACGTGCCGGAATACACGCTGCCCGAGGAGCGTACCGCGCCGCTGCATCTTCCCCATGTGAGCGAAAATGAGCTGACGCGCCACTACACGGCGCTTTGCAAGCGCATCCACGGCGTGAACGACGGCTTCTATCCCCTCGGCTCCTGCACGATGAAATATAATCCCAAGATCGACGAGGACATGGCGGCGCTGCCGGGCTTCACGCAGCTTCACCCGCTCCAGCCCATCGAGACCGCACAGGGCGCGCTCGAGGCGCTGCACGTTCTGGGCAGCGAGCTGGGCGAGATCTTCGGCATGGACGCGGTCACGTTCCAGCCCGCCGCGGGCGCACACGGCGAATTTACCGGTGTGCTGCTCATCAAGGCATACCACACCGACCGCAGCGACACCGCGCGCACGAAGATCATCGTGCCCGACTCCGCCCACGGCACCAATCCCGCCACCGCTGCCATGTGCGGCTATCAGGTGGTGAACATCCCCTCCGGCGCGGACGGCTGCGTCGATCTCGACGCGCTGCGCGCCGCCGTCGGCCCCGACACGGCGGGCTTGATGCTCACGAACCCGAACACGGTCGGTATCTTCGATAAGAACATCCTCGAGATCACGAAGATCGTCCACGACGCGGGCGGCCTGTGCTACTACGACGGCGCGAATCTCAACGCCGTCATGGACGTCGTCCGTCCCGGCGACATGGGCTTCGACTGCATCCACTCGAACCTCCATAAGACCTTCGCTACGCCGCACGGCGGCGGCGGTCCCGGCGCGGGCGCGGTCGGCTGCAAGGACTTCCTGCGCAGGTATATGCCCGGCCCGCTGGTGGTGGAGAAAGACGGCAGGCTCGACTTCGACTATCCCGAGAAGTCCATCGGCCGCGTAAAGCTGTTCTACGGCAACTTCGACGTCTGCATCAAGGCGCTGACTTATGTTCTCACGCTCGGCAAGAAAGGCATCCCCGAGGCGGCGATGAACGCCGTGCTCAACGCCAACTATATGCGCGTAAAGCTCGCGGAGAAGTTCACCATGGCCTACGACGAGATCTGTATGCACGAGTTCGTCATGTCGCTGGTCGATCTGCACAGGGAGACCGGCGTTTCCGCACTCGACCTTGCCAAGGGGATGCTTGATTACGGTCTGCACCCGCCCACGATGTACTTCCCACTCATCGTCCACGAGGCGCTCATGGTCGAGCCCTGCGAGACCGAGAGCAAGGAGACGATGGATGAGGTCTGCGACATCTACGGCAGGCTCTTCGACCTTGCCTATTCCGACCTTGACACGCTCCACACCGCGCCGCACGATACGCCCGTCCGCCGTCTGGACGAGGTCGGCGCGGCCCGCAATATGATCCTGCGCTATTCGTTCGCGCAATAAAAAACACGCAATGCCGCCGCGAAAACGGCGGCATTGCCCTCAAAAAGGAAAGAAACTATGGCTGATTATCAACTCATCGTCATCGGCGCCGGTCCCGGCGGCTACGAGGCCGCGCTCCGCGCGGCGAAGCTGGGCAAAAAGGTCGCTGTGGTCGAGCGGCGCGAGGCGGGCGGCACCTGCCTGAACCGCGGCTGCATCCCGACCAAAACGCTGCTCCACGCCTCCGCCATCTACCGCGACGCGAAGAACGGCGCGCACTGCGGCATCCACACCGAGGATATCCGCGCCGATATGGCGGAAATTTTTGCCTATAAGCGCGCCGTTTCGCAGAAGCTCTCCGCCGGCATCGAATCCCTCTTCAAGAGCGCGAAGATCGACCTGCTGCGCGGCACGGCGCTCATCACCGGCTCCGGTTGTGTCCGCGTGATGGACGCAGACGGCAGCGCCAACGACTACACCTGCGACGACATTCTCGTTGCCACCGGCTCTGTGCCGTCCCGCCCGCCGATCCCGGGACTGGAGCTTGCCATGACCTCCGACGAGCTGCTCGAGGGCTGCGACCATCTCTACCGCTCCATCGTCATCATCGGCGGCGGCGTCATCGGCATCGAATTTGCCACGTTTTACGCCGACCTCGGCTGTGCCGTCACGGTCATCGAGGGTATGGACCGCTTGCTGCCGAACATGGATAAGGAGCTGGGGCAGAACCTCGCGCTCATTCTGAAAAAACAGGGCGTGAAGGTCTTCACGAACGCGATAGTACAGCGCGTGGAGCAGGCGGGCGAGGACCTTGCCGTACACTTTACCTGCAAGGAAAAGGAGGAGACCGTCTCCGGCGAAGCGGTACTCTGCGCCATCGGCCGCCGCGCCTACTGCGACGGTCTGTTCGCCGACGGCATCGGCGTCGAAATGAACGGCCGCAGCATCGCGGTCAATGAAAGCTTTGAAACGAGCCTGCCGCACGTCTACGCCATCGGCGATGTATCCTCGAAAATTCAGCTCGCCCACGTCGCCACCGCGCAGGGCATCGCCTGCGTCGAGCGCCTGTGCGGCGTGCAGGACCACACCGATCTTTCGATCGTCCCGAGCTGCATCTACTGCCGCCCCGAGATCGCGGTCGTCGGTCTCACCGAGGCGGAAGCCAAGGAGGCTGGGATTCCCGTCAAGGTCGGCAAGCACGTCCTGTTCGGCAACGCCAAGACGGTCATTTCCGATCCGGGCCGCTGCTTTATGAAGTTTGTCGCCCACGCCGAAACGCGCGAGCTGATCGGCGCACAGCTCATGTGCGAGCACGCGAGCGACATGATCGGCGGCGCGGCGCAGGCGCTCGCCAACCATCTGACCGCCGCGCAGTTCTGCCGCGCGATGCGCCCGCACCCCTCCTTTGAGGAGGCCATGACCGCCGCGCTCGAGGACCTGTGCGAAAAACTCGGCTGACGCCCCGCCCGCAACGGTCCGGCGCGGACCGCGGCGGGAGAAGCAAACAGAAAAACCCGCAGGACCGTTGGCCCTGCGGGGTCGATCTTTTTTGCCGTTTGCGGTCAGTCCAGATAGCTGAACGTGACGGAGCGGGTCGATGGGGTGAGAGCGGCGAAGGAGTAGCCCGCCTCAAGATAGCCCTCGATGATGGCAGGCAGGGCCTCGACGGTAGTGGTCTTGGCATCGCTGTCGTGCATGAGGATGATGGCGCGCCGCGTGGTGCCGACACCCTTGAGCGCGTTGGCCGTCAGCGTCGCCGAGGGCTGAATTTTGGAGAACACGGCGTCGCCATTGGCGACGTTCCAGTCGAAGTAGACGAAGCCGCGCCGCGTCATTTCGGCGATGAGCTGCTGGTGGATGCCGACGTTGTAGCTGTTGACGCTGCCGCCGGGGAAGCGGAAGATCTGCGGCTTGACGCCGGTGGCCTCGTAGATCTGGCAGAACAGCTGATTGAAGTCCTCCAGATACGCTTCGACCGAGGCGTAAATTTTCTTGTAGTCGTGCGAGTAGCTGTGGATGGCAAGCGTGTGGCCCGCCGCGACAATCTTCTGCATCCGCTCCAGATCGCCCTCCTCGTTTGCGCCGACCACGAAGAAGGTGGCCTTGACACCGTAGCGGTCAAGGATCTCCAGAATTTCATCCGTGCGCGCCGAGGGACCGTCGTCAAAGGTCAGGTAGACGGCGTTGTCCACGTCCACGGTGCCGCGCTGCGAATCGTCGGCGTACAACTCGGGATAAAGCTCCGTGTAGGCGGGCACCTCGGCCGCCGGAGGCTCCGGCTCGACCGGCGTGGGCTCGCCGCCCTCGGGCGCGGTCGACGGAAGCTGCTCCTGCATGGCCGCCAGTTGGCTGCTCGCCGCGTCAAGCTGCCGGTTCAGGCCGCGAACCTGCGCGAAGAGGTAAATGGACAGCGTGGTGGGAATGAGGATCAGCAGCAGCGTCACAGTGAAGATGACGTGCTTGAAAAACAGGACGCTGCCGACGTAGGGCTCCCTGTCCTCCTGCGGCTTGCTCAGATCGTAGGAGACGGGCAGTTCCTTTGCCGCGGCGTTCAAGGCTTCGCCTCCGTGACGCCCTTCATCTCAACGCTGCCGTTTAGGACTGCGCCCGCCGCCACGGAGATCGTGCCGGTGACGACGCTGCCGCTCACGCGCGCGTTGGCGTCCATCTGGGTGTTGCCGCTGATGCGGATGTCGCCGTTGATCTCGCCGGCGCACAGCAGAGACTGCGCCGTGATATTGCCCGTGACCTTGGAATCCTCGCTGACGGTGACGGGGCCGCTCGCGGTGATGTCGCCGATGAGAGTGCAGCCGGTCAGCTTCACGC
>DJRC01000023.1:0-130 GCA_002437735.1 Oscillospiraceae bacterium UBA6370
AACGAGAAGCCGTAGGAAAAATTCTAAGGAGGCTGTGCGAATGGAAGGGAGTACGCATAGTAGAAGCGGAAGTTTGTCCGGATCACATCCATATGCTGGTAGAAATACCTCCAAAAATCGCGGTATCAAG
>DJRC01000023.1:231-7610 GCA_002437735.1 Oscillospiraceae bacterium UBA6370
TGAAATATAAGTATCGCAACAGAGAATTCTGGTGCAAGGGGTACTATGTAGATACCGTGGGAAAGAACGAGAGCCGAATTGCGGAGTATATCGAGAACCAGCTAAAAGAGGACGAAATGGGTGAGCAGCTCACCATGAGCCAGTACGGCCCGTTTACGGGCGGCAAGTAACGATCCTACGCAGCTGGCAGACCGTACTTACGCGTTTGACGCGTGCGCGAGGAACATAGGGCTTTGCCCGCATAAGCAAAACCACCCGCTTCGCGGGTGGTTGCTTTTTTGCGGAAAAGCGAAAATTGGGTATTGACTTCGCGCCCAATTTTGGTATAATGATGCTTGCTATTGAGCATTGAGATACGCAGTGGTATCGAAGTGGTCATAACGAGCACGACTGGAAATCGTGTGACGGCCAAAAGCCGTCCGAGGGTTCGAATCCCTCCCACTGCGCCAAACCCCGCAAACCGTAAGGCTTGCGGGGTTTTCATGTTATACAGAGGACGGGCATCCAAGGGAAAACGTCTAATATGCGTTCTAACAAATCTACTTCAAAAGGGAATCCATTACGCCAACAGCCCCCGCTTGCATATCGGTCATAACGTGAGAGTAAGTGTCCATTGTGATACCAATGGACGAATGACCAAGCATGGAAGAAACAATTTTTGTTGGAACATTATGGCGCAGCATAAGCGTGGCATTTGTATGGCGCAAATCATGAAAGCGGATAGAGGGAAAACCGCAAGAACAAAGCACTTCGTGAAAATGGTGTTGTAAAATCCCGCTTATTATCGGCGTACCGTCTGGCTGACAACAAACAAGATGATACGGATTGTAGCCCGCGCCAAACCGCGCAGCTTCTCCCGCTTGCTTCGCTTGTTCTGCTTCAAAAGCTTCTCGTACCTGAATAGCGATAATAGCGTTAGACATGCATTTAATTAGCTTCGAATTCCAAAGAAATTTGAGGATGAGATAAAGGCTTCGCTTATCGCCTATAAGGATAATCGTGAGAGGAATAGTTGTCTTCTGTGAACCTATTTGATGATTGCCTATCGATTTCGCAACAATATGTTTCATGGGGCAAAAGGACTAATTAATCTATCTAATTATCTTCGAGAGCTTCGAATGATTAATCAATTTATGTATATGCTTTTAGATCATATACTTGAGACTTGCTATCGTGGATATAACACAAAAATGCACGAAAAAAGTTGCTAAAAACACTCGCACTGCAATTCGAATTCCCCCCACTGCGCCAAAAATAAAAGTACCGCTTTGCGGTGCTTTTATTTTGGGATTCCACCTCAAACCGGTATTTCTGCATGGAAAAAAGGAAAAGCCTTGACAAACACAGCCCTTGGGGGATAGACTGAACTATCTCCTTGTGTGCATCAACGGAGAGACAGCTGTGTAATTTGGAGGACGACACCATGAGCAAGCAGACGGAGCGCGACGCATTCCGCAGCCGCTGGGGCTTTATCCTCGCCTGCATCGGCAGCGCGGTGGGCATGGGCAACATCTGGCGCTTTCCCTATCTCGTGTCCGCATGGGGCGGCATGACCTTCCTGCTGCCGTATTTCCTCTTTGTTCTTCTGATCGGCTCGACCGGCATCATCGGTGAGATGGCGCTCGGCCGCTCCACCCGCTCCGGCCCCATCGGCGCGTTCGGACAGGCGGCTGCCCTGCGCGGCAGACGCAGCGCGGGCGAGGCCGTCGGCTATATCCCGGTGCTCGGCTCGCTGGCGCTCGCCATCGGCTACAGCTGCGTGGTGGGCTGGATCTTCAAGTATTTTGCGCTGGCGCTCGACGGTGGACTCTTTGCCATGGGACAGGATATGAACGTCATCGTCGGCCGCTTCAACGGCACAGCCTGCGGCTGGGGCAACAATTTCTGGCTGGTGATTGCGCTGGCGGTCAACTTTGCCATCATGGCCTTCGGCGTGGGCGGCGGCATCGAGCGGGCGAACAAGGTCATGATGCCCGTGCTGTTCTTCCTCTTTGCGGGACTGGGCGTCTACATTGCGTCGCTGCCCGGCGCGGGCGACGGCTACCGCTACATCTTCACCCTCGACCCCGCGGGCCTTGCCGACCCGAAGCTGTGGATCTACGCCTTCGGGCAGGCGTTCTTCTCGCTCTCCGTGGCGGGAAACGGCACAGTGATCTACGGCTCCTACTTCTCGGATGACGAGTCGATCCCCTCCGCCGCGCGCAACGTGGCGCTGTTCGATACGCTGGCGGCGCTGCTGGCGGCGCTCGTCATCATTCCCGCGATGGCGGCGGGCGGCGCGGACCTTTCCGACGGCGGCCCGGGACTGATGTTTATTTTCCTCGTGAACGTGTTCAACGGGATGCCCGGCGGGCGCGTGATCGGCCTGGTGTTCTTCCTCTGCGTGCTCTTCGCGGGGCTTACCTCCCTCGTGAACCTCTACGAGGTCTCGGTCGAGGCGCTGCAGGATAAGCTGCACCTCAAGCGCGTGGCCGCAGTCGCGGTCATTGCCGTGATCGGCACGGCGGTGTCGCTGTGCATTCAAGCCATCGTCTCCGACTGGATGGACGTGGTGTCCATCTACATCTGCCCGCTCGGCGCGCTGCTGGCCGGCATCCTGTTCTTCTGGGTGGCGGGGAAGGACTTCGTCCTTGCCGCGGTCAACAAGGGCGCGGACAAGCCCATCGGCGCGTGGTTTTATCCTCTGAGCAAATATGTCTACTGCGCCTGCGCGCTGCTTGCGCTCATCGCGGGCGCGCTCCTCGGCGGCATTGGCTGAATCCAGAGCGCCGTCCCACGGACGGCGCTTTTCAGCGGAATATGGTTAGATTGACTTAACTATTCGTGGTTTCTTAACGATTTGACCTATTGACAGAGTAGGGAAGTGCTCGTATAATCTGTGACAGATTGTCATTTTGCGACAGATTGTCATACAGGAGGGACCTATGCCGACCGATACCTTTTTCCGCCTGCCGGAGGAGAAGCGAGCGCGCATTTTAGACAGCGCATGGAGCGAATTTACCGCAGTGCCCTACGCCGAGGCGTCCATCAACCGCATCGTGCAGACCTCACGCATCCCGCGCGGCAGCTTTTACCAGTATTTCGAGGATAAGAACGATCTCTTCCTCACCCTCATCGACGAGATTCGCGACCAATTTCTCGACCTGTTCCACGACACGCTCGAGCGCTCGGGCGGAGACCTTTTCTCCATGCCCCTTGCGCTGCTCGACGCCATGGTCGCCCCGAGCGGCTGCATCACGCCGGCGTTTTCCCGCGCCTTCGCGCTGCTGAGTCTGAACGTCAATATGGACGTGCAGCAGCTCTTTTTTGAGCGTGCGGCGGGGGAGCTCTGCCCGCAGAAGCTCCTCGAGCACATCGCCCCCGCGCTCCTGCGCATGCAGGAGGACGGCTTTGTGGACGACGTATTCACCCTGCTCGTGGGCGCGCTCGCCTGCGCCATCGCCCGCACGCTGAAAAAGCCGGAGAGCTTCGCGCTCGAGCGCACGCGCCTGTGCGGGCGCGTTGAGATCATCAAGAACGGCAGCGCTGCCGTACCCGAAGGAGGACACCGCAAATGAAGAAAAAATGGACGGCTCTGCTGCTTGCCCTCGCCATGCTCTCAGCGCTGGCGGTCGGCGTGCTGGCAGACGAGCAGAAAAAGGATGAGCCCGCTGCGGAGACCGCGCAGACCTCGCCGGACGCGGCAGGCACGCTGAGCTTTGAAAACCTCGGTGCACGGATGAAGGAGAAGAGCTATGCCCTCCTCGCGCTGGAGGAGAGCATCGCGCTGGTCGAGAGCACCGACTATGAGAAGGTCGAGCAGGAGCTGCGCGACGGTCTCAACAAGCTTGCAAACGCGCAGTGGAGCATGACTGCGCTCGGCAGCGTCGGGGCAATGGCGTATGATGCGTCATCAGCAACGCAGGAAGCAATCAGCGCCGTGGGCGCCGCAGTCGGAACTCTGGCGAACCAGTCGCTCCAGGCACAGTATGATGCCTATCGCAAGCAGTTCGACGCCGTGCGCGACGGCGAGCTGCAAAAGGACAATGCCGGCGCCGTCCACCAGCTCAAAAACATGGAGGATTCCACCATCCAGATGGCGCAGTCCGCCTACATAACGCTCCTCGGGCTTGAGGAGCAGTCCGCCGCGCTCGCGCGGCAGGACGCGGCGCTGGGCCGCACGCTCGCGGAGCTGGAGCTGCGCTATCAGCTCGGACAGATCAGCACCATGACGCTCGAACAGGCAAAGGCGGGCAAGATTCAGCTTGAGAGCGGCAAGGCGACGCTCGACATGAACATCACCGCGCTTCGCCGCCAGCTCAACGCGATGGTCGGCGAGGAGCTGACCGCGCCGCTCACGCTTGGCGTGCTGCCCGCTGTGACGGCGGAGCAGCTTTCCGCCATGGATGTGGAGAAGGATCTGGAAAAGGCAAAGGCGGCGAGCTACGACCTCTACGCCGCGAAAAAGACGCTCGACGACGCCGACGAGGAATACGACGACAGCGGCGCGAAGAGCTACTACAACGAAAAGGATTACAAAAAGGTGCAGGCAAGGCACAAGTGGCAGGCGGCGCAGTACACCTACAACGCCACGGTGCAGAAGTACGAGCTTTCCTTCCGCTCGCTCTATGACAAGGTGAAGGACTGTGCGCAGATCCTTTCCGCAGCGAAGGTCTCGCTGGAATGTGAGCGCAGCGACCTTGCGGCCGCGCAGCTCAAGTACGAGCAGGGCACGATCTCCGAGAACGCCCTGCACACGGCGGAGGACGACCTCTACACCGCGCAGGGCGCCGTCTCCGGTGCCGAGCGCGACCTGTTCACTGCGTACAACAACTATCGCTGGGCCGTGGACTGCGGCCTGCTGGCTGGCTGAGGAGGGCTGAAACGATGAAACAGAAAACGATTTCCCTGCTGCTGGCGCTCGCGTTGGCGCTGAGCCTTGCGGGCTGCCAGAAGGAAGAGACCGTCACCGCGCCCGCCGGCGTTGCCGTGCAGGTGCAGACGGTCGAGGCGCAGGACATCGCCTCGGAGAATACGGTCTCCGGTCAGGTGACCGCCGACAGCGAAACGAGCGTCTACGTCACCTCGACGGCCAAGTGTACCGCCGTCTATGTGCAGGCGGGCGACACGGTCAAGGCGGGCGACGTGATCTGCTCGCTCGACATGGAAAGCGCGCTCGCGCAGTACCGCGCGGCGGAGATCGGCTACACGAGCGCTGCGTCGAGCTACAGCGCCCAGAAGGACATTCTTGACCGTCAGGCCGCCCTGTACGAAAAGAACTGGAACGACACCAAGGCGCTCTTCGAGATCGGCGCGGCATCTCAGCTGGAGGTCGAGCAGATGGAGCTGCAATACCTCTCCGCCAAGGCGCAGCGTGATTCCACGCTCGCCCAGCTTGAAGCGGGGATGCAGAGCGCGAAATCGAGCTACGAGCAGCTTGCTCTTGCCATGGAGAACATCGACAGCCACGGCAACGTCATCGCGCCGGTGGACGGAGTGCTCGCCTCGCTCACCGCGAGCGAGGGCGGCATGGTCTCGCCCAGCTACGCCGTCGCCGTCATCGACGGCGCGGAGCAGATGAAAGTCACCGTTATGGTCTCCGAGGCGCTGGTGCCCAAGCTCGCCATCGGCGACACGGTCACGGTCCGCGTCAGCGCGGCGGACGCCGAATTTGAGGGCGTGATCCGCTCCGTCGAAAAGACCGCCAATCAGATGACGAAGCTCTACACCGTCACCGTCACAGTGCCCGCAGAGGTCGAGGGCCTGCTCTCCGGTATGTTTGCCGACGTGACGTTCCACACCGCCGTGAGCGAGAGCGCGGTCGTCGTGCCGAGCGAGGCCATCCTCACGAGCAGCGACAAGCAGTATGTCTTTATCGTCGAGAACGACGCGGCCAAGCGCGTCGACATCACCACCGGCCTCACCGGCAGCGGTCTGACCGAGGTCACGAGCGGCCTTGACGCGGGCGAGCAGCTCGTCACGGTCGGCCAGCAGTACCTCTCCGACGGCGACGCCGTGCGCGTCGTGGAGGGATAAGCTCCATGAACATTGCGAAATTCTGCATCCGGCACAAGGTCACAACGCTGCTCGCGGTCATTATGATCGCGGTGTTCGGCGTGGTCTACACCACCCAGCTCCAGATGGCGCTGCTGCCGAACATCGAGTACCCCGCGGCCTATGTGTACTGCTACTACAACGGCGCGGGCCCCGAGGATATCGAGCAGCTCGTCACGCGCCCGCTCGAGTCCGCCATCATGTCGGTGCCCGGCGTGGACTCCGTCACCTCCTCGAGCGCCGACAGCATCTCGACCATCCAGATCATGTACGTTGAGAACACCGACGTGGACATCGCGGCGACCAAGCTGCGCGAGAAGTTCGACGCGCTCAGCCTGCCCGACGGCTGCGGCTCTCCCGTCATTCTGAACATCAACGTGTCCGAGCTCATGCCGAGCGCCATCGTCGGTCTCCTCGGCGACGACCTCGCCGCGCTCCAGCAGCAGGCGGAGAACGTGGTCGCCCCCGCGCTCGAGCGCATCGACGGCGTGGCGTCCGTCTCCGTCTCCGGCGGCGTGGAGCGTCAGATCACCGTGACGCTCGACACGCAGCGCGCGGCGGGCTACGGCCTCTCCACGAGCTACATCACGCAGATCCTGCAGGCGGAGAACCTGCTCTATCCCGCCGGCGAGGTCTACAACGGCAGTCAGAAGCTCTCCGTCACCACCGACGCGCAGCTCTCCTCCGTCGATGAGGTCGCCAACATCAACATCCCGCTCCAGACCGGCGGCACGGTGCGCCTCGGCGAGGTCGCGACCGTCGCCTTCGAGACCTCCGACCGCGACGCCATCGCCGCGATGGACGGCACGCCCGGCATCGTGCTGCAGGTCAGCAAGCGCTCCGGCGCGAACGAGGTCAAGACCGCCGACGCGGTGGTCGCGGCCATGGAGGAGCTGGCGGCGAAGGACGGCTCCATCCACTATGCCATCCCCTACGTCGCGAGCGAGTACATCAACGTCGCCGTCGACGCCGCGCTCGAGGGCATCGTCCTCGGCGTCGTGCTCGCGGCGGTCGTGGTGTGGCTGTTCCTGCGCCGCGGCGGCGCGACCATGACCATCGCGGTCTCCATGCCTGTGTGCATCCTCGCGGTGTTCGTGCTGATGTACGTCTGCGACCTGACGCTCAACATGATGAGCCTCGGCGGCATCGCGATGGGCGTCGGCATGATCGTGGATAACTCCATCATCGTGCTCGAAAACATCTACCGCTGGGCGTCCGAGGGACACGACCGCATGACCAGCTGCGTCGAGGGCACAAAGGAGGTCACGCTCTCGCTGACCGCCTCGACCCTCACCACCGTCGCGGTGTTCCTGCCGCTCGGGCTCACCGGCGGCATCGCGGGTCAG
>DJRC01000020.1 GCA_002437735.1 Oscillospiraceae bacterium UBA6370
GGGCGGGACCGCTCTTTAATTTGTTCAAATGAAAAGGAGAAAAGACCATGAAAAAGAAACTGATTGCCATGCTGCTTTCCGCAGCGATGTGTCTCAGCCTTGCCGCCTGCGGCCAGAAGGCTGATACCCCCGATACCACCGATCCCGCTGAGCCGAGCGGCGACGCTGTGACCTACACCGTCGGCATCTGCCAGCTCGTGCAGCACGAGGCGCTCGACGCCGCGACTCAAGGCTTTATCGACGCGCTGAACGAGGCGCTGCCTGGTCAGGTCAAGTTTGAGGAGAAGAACGCCTCCGGCGATTCCAACAGCTGCGCCACCATCGTCAACGGCTTTGTCTCCGAGGGCGTGGACCTCATCATGGCGAACGCGACCGCCGCGCTGCAGGCAGCGGCCTCTGCGACGAGCGACATTCCCGTTCTCGGCACCTCCATCACCGCCTACGGCGTGGCGCTGGACATTGACGATTTCTCTGGCACCGTCGGCGGCAACGTCTCCGGCACGAGCGATCTGGCCGACTTGAGCAAGCAGGCGGACATGATCACCGAGTGGTTCCCCGAGACGCAGAAGGTCGGCCTGCTGTTCTGCTCCGCCGAGCCGAACTCCCGCTACCAGATCGAGGAGGTCGCCAAGAACCTGTCCGACAAGGGCATTGAGACCAAGGAATTCGCCTTCACCGACACCAACGACGTTTCCTCCGTCACGCAGGCTGCCTGCGACTGGGCCGACGTGATCTACGTTCCCACCGACAACACCGCCGCCTCCAACACCGAGGCGATTGCCAACGTCACCGTTCCCGCCAAGACCCCGGTCATCGCCGGTGAGGAGGGCATCTGCAAGGGCTGCGGCGTGGCTACCCTGTCCATCAGCTACTATGACCTCGGCGTGACCACCGGCAAGATGGCCGCCAAGATTCTGACCGGCGAGGCGGATATCTCCACCATGCCGATCGAGTTCACCACCGCGACGCCGAAGTACAACGCCGCCATGTGCGAGACGCTCGGCATCACTCCTCTGCCCGGCTACGAGGCCATCGAGGAGTAAGCGGACGGAATGTCCCCGATGGGAGAGGGGCGAGCGCCCCTCTCCCATAACGAAGTGTTTGGAGGAAAAGAACGATGAGTTTCTTGACGTCTCTGCTCAACGCGCTGCCCGGCGCGGTCGCTCAGGGCTTGATCTGGGGCATCATGGCGATCGGCGTATACATCACCTACCGCATCCTCGACGTGGCGGATCTGACGGTGGACGGCTCGCTCGCCACCGGCGGCGCGGTCTGCGTGATGCTCGTTCGCGCGGGCGTGAATCCGTGGCTGGCGCTTCTGTGCGCGATGCTCGCCGGTATGCTGGCGGGCCTTGTCACGGGCCTTTTTCACACGAAGTGCGGCATCCCCGCCATCCTTGCCGGTATCCTCACGCAGCTCTCGCTCTACTCGGTCAACCTGCGCATCATGGAGAGCAAGGCGAATCAGGCGGTCAGCGTGGATAAGTATGACCTGCTCGTTTCCCAGCGCTACGTGCGCACGTTCTCGCCCGTGGGCGAGCTGCTGACGAAGAATCCGCTGCCGCTGCTGCTGTTGTTCACCGCTGCGGTGATCGCGCTGCTTTACTGGTTCTTCGGCACAGAAAAGGGCTGCTCCATCCGCGCCACCGGCGCGAACCAGAACATGGCCCGCGCGCAGGGCATCGACACCAGCGCCAACGTGGTGCTCGGGCTGATGCTCTCCAACGGACTGGTCGCGCTCTCCGGCGCGCTGCTCGCCCAGTATCAGGGCTCGAGCGACGTGCAGATGGGCCGCGGCGCCATCGTCATCGGCCTTGCCGCCGTTATCATCGGCGAGGTCGTGTTCGGCAAGCTCTTCATCAACTTCGGCCTTCGGCTCTTTGCCGTTTCCATCGGCGCGATCCTTTACTACATCGTGCTGCAGGCCGCGCTCCAGCTCGGTCTGAACACCAACGATCTCAAGCTCGTCACGGCGCTGATCGTGGCGGTGTTCCTCGCCATTCCGTACTGGAAGGGCAAGGCGTTCCACGGCAAGGCACAGAAGGGAGGCGCGCACCATGCTTGAGCTCAAAAACATCTGCAAGACCTTCAACCCCGGCACCATCAACGCCAAAACGGCGCTCAACGACCTGAGCCTGACGCTCGCCGACGGCGATTTCGTCACCGTCATCGGCGGCAACGGCGCGGGCAAGTCCACGATGCTCAATGCCATCGCGGGCGTGTTTCCGGTGGACTCCGGCTCTATCCTCATCGACGGGCAGGACGTCACCAAGCTGCCCGAGCACAAGCGCGCCGCGCTGCTCGGCCGCGTGTTTCAGGACCCGATGATGGGCACCGCCCCGACCATGATGATCGAGGAGAATCTGGCGCTCGCCGCCCGGCGCGGGCAGCGCCGCGGCCTCAAGTGGGGCATTACGCCGCTTGAGCGCGCGGACTACAAGGAGCTGCTGCGCACCCTCGACCTCGGTCTGGAGGACCGCTTGACGAGCAAGGTTGGTCTGCTCTCCGGCGGTCAGCGTCAAGCGCTGACGCTGCTGATGGCCTCGCTCAAGCAGCCGAAGCTGCTGCTGCTCGACGAGCACACCGCGGCGCTCGATCCCAAGACGGCCGCCAAGGTGCTCGAGCTCTCCGACCAGATCGTGCAGGAGAATCGGCTCACGACGCTGATGATCACGCACAACATGAAGGACGCCATCGCGCACGGCAACCGCCTCATCATGATGGACGCGGGGCGCGTGGTGGTGGACATTTCCGGCGAGGAAAAGAAAAAGCTGACCGTGCCCGACCTGCTCGCGCTCTTCTCCAGCGCCAGCGGCTCGACCGAGGCGAACGACAAGCTGCTGCTTTCCTGACGACTTTCCGCTTCTTTTTTGTTGAAAAACAGGGCATGACCTGTTAAAATTACCGTTGGCCGGTGGTTTAGCCTCCTCCCGGTCAACGGTATTTTTCTACGAAGCGAAGGGGAGAACGCAATGAACGGCATTCAGGTGAAGAACCTTGTCAAGACCTATACCACGCAGAGCACCGACATCATTCTCAACGGCGCGAAGCGTCCCTCGACGACGCGCACCGTGCTCCACGGCGTGTCGGTCGATTTTCCCGCGGGGAAGCTCACGGCGATTCTGGGGCGCAGCGGCTGCGGAAAAAGCACGCTGCTGCGGCTCATCGACGGGACGAAGGACGCGCCGGATTCCGGCGAGATCGTGATGCCGGAGGGCTGGCGCTGTGCGCTGCTCTCGCCCGATCCCTATGTCATCACCTGGACGTCGGTGGAGCGCAACGTCGCGATGGCGGCGGGCGCGGGCCGCACGCCGGAGGAGCGGCTGGAGCTGGCGAAAAAGCTCGTGCGGCTTGTGCGGCTGGAGGATTACGCCGACATGACGCCCGTGGAGCTGTCCACCGGAATGCGCCAGCGGCTCGGGCTTGCCCGCGTGCTCGCCAGTCAGGCGCAGGTGCTGCTGATGGACGAGCCGTTCGCCTCGCTCGACTTCATCACGCGCGGCGAGCTGCAAGCGGAGCTGCTGGATATTCAGAGGGAGCTGCAAAAGACCATCCTGCTCGTGACGCATCAGCTTGACGAGGCGCTGCTGCTCGCGCAGCGGATCGTCGTGCTGCACGCGGACAGCTCGGTGCGTGTGTGGGAGCTGGAGCTGCCGTATCCGCGCGACTTGACGAGCCCGCAGCTCACCGCGCTGCGCGGGGAGATCACCGCCGAGTGCAGAAAGGACTAAGGCAGCGCCGCACAATTGCGTCTTCGCGCTTCGCCGGATCGGCTTGCCGAATTGCGCGGTGCTGCCCTAAAGAAAAACCGCTTGACCGGATCGGTCAAGCGGTTTTTTGCGTGGGGGAAGTACGCTATACGCCCATGATGAGCGGCACGAGCAGCGCGGAGAAAAGGCAGGCCGCCATGCCGGTCGTGAACGAGTAGGGCAGCGTCTCGGCGCTGCAGGAGCGCTCGACGATGGGCAGGCATACGTCCATCGCGCACGTTCCGGGCAGCGTGACGGCCTCGATGCAGCCGATCTTCGACGCGGCAAGCGGGAGGAGAATGATGCCGAGCGTTTCGCGCAGCACGTTGTGCAGGAACGACACCGCGCCCGCGACCGCGTGGCCCGCGCCGGAAATGACGCTCGGCGCGAGCGTGTACCAGCCGAAGCCCGCGCTGATGGCGAGGCCCTCCCGCAGCGTCATGGGGGAGAGAAACGAGTAGACCACGCCCGCGAGCAGCGAGCCGGCGACCATCGCCAGCGGCACGAGAACGATGCCGAGCCCCGCGCCGCGCAGCATGGCTTTGAGCTTGCCCTCCAGCCCCATGCCAAAGCCGACGAAGGCGAGCAGCAGGCACAGGCCGACGACGAGCCAGCTGCCGGACATGGCCTGAAAGGCGTCCGGGTCGGTGACGCGCGGGACGACGAAATAGCCGAGCAGCATCCCCGCCGCGACCATCGCGAAGATGATGAGCGAGGTCTTGGAGCCGGAGGCGTCCGCGTGTGCGGCGGCGGACGGCTCCGCCGCCGTCTTCTCCGCGCCGCGGGGCGGGGCGTAGCGGTCGATGTGCAGGGCGCGGCGCACGGCGAACGCGCCGAGCATACTGAACGCCATCGTCAGCGCGGTGACGAGCAGCGCCTGTACGCCGATGACGCCGAGGTTGTCCGTCACCTCGCGGTTCGCGCCCATGCGCAGTCCCATCACGAAAACGAGCGCGTAGACGCTGACGCTCAGCAGCGTATTGACAAAGCCGAGACGGTCTGCGTAGCGGCGCAGGCGCGTGGCGAGCAGGTAGCAGGCGATCATGACCGACCAGTAGAGGGCGAGCGAGGCCATAGGGAGTATCTTCCTTTCAAAAAAGAGGGCGGCGTTTTGCGCCGCCCTCCGTTTGCGTTATGAGGCTGTGCGGTTAGGCGAGGGTCTTGACCCACGCGCTGTATTTCTCGAGGTTCGCGTCACGCTCCGCGGCGTCCGCGCCCTTGGTGAGGATGTAGACCTTGATCTTCGGCTCCGTGCCGCTGGGACGCACGACGATGTGCGTGCCGTCGGTCAGCTCGAAGCGCAGGACGTTCGAGCCGGAGAGCGGCATCGGCGTGACCGCGCCGGTCGCAGCGTCGCGCACCGTGCCGTCGGAATAGTCCTTATACTGCGCGACCGTTACGCCGCCGATCTCGACCGGAGGCTGCGCGCGCAGCGACTGCATGAGCGCCGCCATCTTCTCGAGACCGTCGAGGCCGGGCATGACGAGGTTGTGCGTCTTTTCGCCGTACCAGCCGTACTTTTCGTAGAGGGATCGCAGCGCGTCGAAGAGCGTCATGCCCTGCGCGTGGTACCATGCCGCCATCTCGGTGAGGAGCAGGGAGGCGGTGACGGCATCCTTGTCGCGGACGTAGTGGCCGATCATGTAGCCGTAGCTCTCCTCGTAGGAGAAGATGACGGTGTTTTTGCCCGCGCCCTCGAGCTCGTTCATCTTCTCCGCCATGAACTTGAAGCCGGTGAAGGTGTCGTAGCAGTCGAGGCCGTTGGCCTCGGCGACGGCGCGCGCCATCTCGGTGGTGACGATGGTCTTGAGCGCGGCGGGCTTTTCGGGGAGCTTTCCGGCACGCTTCATCGCGCCGATGAGATAGTCGAGCAGCAGCACGCCGGTCTGGTTGCCGGTGACGGGCTCGAACTCGCCCGCCTTGTTGCGCACCATGATGCCCACGCGGTCGCTGTCGGGGTCGGTGCCGAGGATGAAATCGACGTTCTTTTCCTTGGCGAGGTCGACGGCGAGGTAGAAGCCCTCGGGGTTTTCGGGATTGGGGGAAACGACGGTGGGGAAATCACCGTCGATGACCATCTGCTTCGGCTCGCAGTAGAGGCGCTTGATGCCGAGCCTTGTGAGCGCCTCGGGCACCAGCCTGTAGCCGCAGCCATGGAACGGCGTGTAGACGAGACCGAAGTCGTCCGCGACCTTCTTCACGGTCTCGTAGTCGTTGACCATGCCCATGACGTTCGCCATGAAGCGGCGGTCGCAGTCCTCGCCGAGCAGCTCGATCC
>DJRC01000006.1 GCA_002437735.1 Oscillospiraceae bacterium UBA6370
GCGATGCTGGCCTTTGCCGTGCTCCTCATGCCGCGCGGCGACAAGCGCCGGCGCGTCCGCGCGTTGGGCGCGGCGGCCTGCGTGCTGCTAGGTGTCGGCGCGTACCTCGGCGCCTACACCGACGAAGCCGTCTACGAAAGGACGGCGAACGACGATCTCATCAATATCTGGTCGGACAACGAGGTCTATCTCTCCCGCGGCTTCGCGCTCTCCTTCCTGCACTCGATGCCAGAGCTGTTCCCCGAAAAGCCGGAGGGCTACGATGCCCGCGCGGCGCAGACGCTCCTTGCCTCCTTCCCCGATGAAGACATTCCGGAAGGGGAGAAGGTCGCGGTCCTCGGCGTGATGCTCGAGGCCTTCTGTGACCTGACCGACTTCGACGCCCTTGCCGCTTTCGACACGGTGCAGGAGGTCTATGCTCCCTGGCACGAACTTGAGGAGCAGAGCCTTTCCGGTGACCTGTATACGAATATTTTCGCCGGCGGCACGGTGGACACCGAGTGGGGCTTCCTCACCGGCGCGAGCGAGCACGACGAATACCGCGCCGCGACCGGCTCCTACGTCCGCTACTTCACCGCACAGGGCTACGCGGCGCACTACGCGCACCCCGGCTACAGCTGGTTCTACGACCGCGAGCATGTGAACGAGTACCTCGGCTTCGATCAGAGCATCTTCACGGAAAACGGCTTCGGCGAGCTGGTCGACCCCTACGTCGCCATGTGGCATTCCGACCAGCAGCTCGCGGACTACCTGCTCGCCGACCTCGACGCGGCGGACGGCTCGCCCCTCTTTTCCTTCGCGGTGAGCTATCAGAATCACGGCCCCTACGCCGAAACGGAGAGCACCGTTCCCTATGTCTCGTCCGAAGCAAGCGGCTGGTCGCAGGAGAGCTGCCATATTCTCAACAACTACCTCTTCGGCGTGAATGAGACGGTCCGCGAATATGTCCGTCTGACGCAGGAACTGGACGCGCGCGACACCCCCGTGGTGCTCGTGCTCTTCGGCGACCACAAGCCGTGGATGGGCAACGGCGGCTCGGTCTATGAGGAGATGGGCATTGATTTTGATACGTCCACGCTTGCCGGCTTCCGCAATTACTACGCCACGCCCTATCTCATCTGGGCGAACCGCGCGGCGAAGGAGGTCCTCGGCGCGGACTTCACCGGCGACGGCGGCGACTTTTCGCCTTGTTTCTTGATGACGCGGCTGTTCGACGCGTGCGGCTGGGCGGGTCCCGGCTATATGCAGCTCTCCCGCGCCATGCGGGACATCTCGCCGCTGCTGCACACGAACGGACTCTTCCTGTGCGACGGCGTCCTGACCTCCGTTCTCAGCGACACCGACCGCAGCTTCTACCGCAGCTGGCTCGGCGTGCAGTATTACCGCGAGCACATCGCGGAATATTCATAGCGCTTTCATCAAAAAACCGCCGTGCTTCACACGGCAGCGAACAAAGGGGGAGGTCTCTTCAACCAAGAGACCTCCCCCTTTATTTGTCGCCGCGCATCGCGCGGCCAATATAAGATTACTCGTCCTCGTGCGCCGTCACGGCGATGTGCAGCTCGTCGAGCTGCTTCTGCGTGACCTCGCTCGGCGCGCCCATCATGATGTCCTGCGCGTTCTTGTTCATCGGGAACGGAATGATCTCGCGAATGGAATCCTCGCCCGCGAGCAGCATCACCATGCGGTCCACGCCCGGAGCGATGCCGGCGTGCGGGGGTGCGCCGTAGCAGAAGGCGTTGTACATCGCGGGGAACTTGGCCTTCACGTCGTCCTCGCCGAGCCGCACCAGCTCAAACGCCTTGATCATGATCTCGGGATCGTGGTTGCGCACCGCGCCGGAGCTGAGCTCCACGCCGTTGCAGACGAGATCGTACTGGTCGGCGGTGATGGTCAGCGGGTCGATCTCGCCGCGCTCGGCGGCGAGCATCGTCTCCATGCCGCCCTTGGGCATCGAGAACGGGTTGTGGCAGAACTCCAGCTCGCCGCTCTCCTCGCCGATCTCGTACATCGGGAAATCGACGATCCAGCAGAACTCGTAGCGCTCCTTGTCCATGTGGCCCTCGCAGGCGGGGCCGAAGGTCTTGATGGCGACGCCCACGGCCTTGGTCGCCAGCTTGCCCGCGCACACGATGACCAGCGTATCGGGCTTGAGCCCGAGCTTCTCGGTCAGCTCGGCCTTGATGGGCGCGGCAAACTTGCCGATGCCGCCGGCGAGCTCGCCGTTCTCATCGACCTTGAACCAATAGCTCTTCGTGCCGCTCTGCACCTCGCAGTCGCCGAGCAGCTTGTCGATCTGCTTGCGCGTCAGCTTGCAGTCCGTGATGGGCACGGCCTTGACCGTCTGGCCGCGCAGCGCCTCGAACTCGCTCTCGGCGAACAGCTCCGTCACGTCGGTCGCGGTCAGGTCGATGCGCAGATCGGGCTTGTCGCTGCCGTAAATCGCCAGCGCGTCGTTGTATGCGATGCGGCGGAACGGCGGCTGGGACGCAATATCATAGGTGCCGAACTTCGCGAAGATCGGGGGCAGCACGTCCTCGCAGATGGCAAACACGTCCTCCTGCGTCGCGAACGACATCTCCATATCCAGCTGATAGAACTCGCCGGGGGAGCGGTCGCCGCGTGCGTCCTCATCACGGAAGCAGGGCGCGATCTGGAAGTAGCGGTCGAAGCCGCTCGTCATCAGCAGCTGCTTGAACTGCTGCGGCGCCTGCGGCAGCGCGTAGAACTTGCCCGGGTGCTTGCGCGCGGGCACGAGATAGTCGCGTGCGCCCTCGGGGGAGGAGGCGGTCAGAATCGGCGTCGTGATCTCCAGAAAGTCGTGCGCCATCATCGCCTGACGCAGCGCGGCGATCACCTGGCAGCGCAGGATGATGTTCTTCTTCACCGCGGGGTTGCGCAGGTCGAGGTAGCGGTACTTCAGACGCTGCGTTTCGTCGGCCTCGCGGCTGCGGTTGATCTCAAAGGGCAGGGAATTGTAGCGGCAGCGGCCGAGCACCTCGATCTTCTCGGGCACGACCTCGATCTCGCCGGTGGCCTGCTTGCTGTTCTTGCTCGCGCGCTCGCGCACGGTGCCCTCGACGGAGATGGTGCTCTCCTTATTGATCCCCTTGATGACCTTCAGGTCGGCCTCGTCCTCGACGACGACCTGTGTCGTACCATAGAAATCGCGCAGCACGACGAACGCCAGATTGCCGCCCACCTCGCGGACATTTTCCATCCAGCCGACGAGCTTGACCTTCTCGCCCACATTCTCGATGCGAAGCTGGTTACAGTTGTGTGTACGGGACTGCATCATAAGACAATAACAACTCCTATCTGTAATTTCAAACTGAAATAATACGGTTTGTATTCAAAATCACGCCGTAAACGGCTTGGTTTTCGGATTTACGATGTCGCGCCAGTCGAGGTCGCCGCGGCTGAGGCCGAGGACGAGCATTTCCGCCGTCGCCACATTGCTGGCAAAGGGGATGTTGTTCTGGTCGCACAGGCGGGAAATATAGCTCACGCTCTCGCAGGACTTTTCGTCGCGCGGATCGTTGAAGAAAAGCACCATGTCGATCTCGTTGTAGGCGATGCGCGCGCCGATCTGCTCCGCGCCGCCGTGTACGCGCGCGAGGAAGAGGTGGATGGGCAGACCCGTCGCCTCGGCGACCATCTTGCCGGTAATGTTGGTCGCGCAGATGGTGTGCTTGGAGAGGATGCCTGCATAGGCTGTGCAGAATTGAACCATCAGGTCTTTCTTGTTGTCGTGTGCCATGAGAGCGATATTCATATAACCGCGCCCCTTTCTATCGTAAATTTATGAATTTCTGTTTTATCGCCGCGGCAGCTTCATCAGCGGCACGCGCTCGCCGGTGAGACGGCGCGCGATGTTGCGGCAGGCGATCTCGGCGCTGCTCTCGCGGGAGAATACGGTCAAGGCGCTTCGCCCTAATGCGATGGGGATGCCCTCGTCCTCGGGGATGACGCCCAGCAGCGGCAGGCCCGCCGCGTCGATGGCGTCGTCGATGTTGCTGCTCAGCGCCTTGAGCAGCTTGCGCCGCACGCGGTTGACCACCAGGTGCAGCCTTCCGTTCGGGTAATCGCGCAGCTCCATTACGGTCCGCTGCGCGTCGCGCAGGCTCGTCGGATCGGTCGTCGCGACCACCACCGCGCGGTCCGCCGCGCAGGTCGCGAGCCGGAAGGCGTCGCCCAGTCCCGCGCCGGAGTCGATGAGGCAGTAGTCGAATTTGCTCCGCACCTCGTCGAGCAGTCTTTTCATCTCGCTCGTGCGGACATCCTCATGCAGCCCGACCGGCGCGGTCAGCAGATACAGCCGGTCGCAGCGCGGGTGCCGCACCGCGGCCTGCTCGAGCGTCGCGCGCGAGAGAATGACGTCGGTGAAGTCCATCAGCGCGCTGTCGCTCATGCCGAGCGCCAGGTCCAGGTTCCGCAGCCCCACGTCGCAGTCGAGACACAGCGTCCGGTGTCCCATCTCGGCGAGCGCCGAGCCGACGAGCGCAGTGAATGAAGTTTTTCCCGTGCCGCCCTTTCCGGACACCACGGCGATGACCTGTCCCATAGAAAACTCCTGTCAGCCGCTCACAGCGGCTGCTTTTTGATTCTTGCGAACGCCCTCGGATATTTCGGCGGGGTAGGGGAGACCTTCTCGATCACCACCACGCGGTGCATGACATCGCTCGTCGGGATGGTGTAATCCCCGACATTGACGATTTTCCCGCCGAGCGTCCTGATCGCGCTCTTTGCCGCGGCGATCTCCTCCTCGGTGTCCACGCTCTTCATCGCGAGGAACTGCCCGCCGACCTTCACGAGCGGCAGCGCCAGCTCGCAGAGCACATTGAGCTGCGCGACGGCGCGTGAGACGGCAAGGTCATAGCTTTCCCGGTGTCTGGCGGCAAATTCCTCCGCCCGCGCGTGGACGCATTCCACACGCTTCAGCCCCAGCGTGCCGCAGACCTCCTCGAGCCACGCGATGCGCTTGCCGAGGCTGTCGAGCAGTGTCAGGTCGAAGTCGTCCTTGAGGATACGCAGCGGCATCCCCGGGAAGCCCGCGCCCGTGCCGACGTCCACCACCGTTTTCCCCGAGAGGTCAACGAACCGCGTCAGCGCCGCGCTGTCGAGCAGATGCAGCTGCGCGACGGCGTCCGGCTCCGTGATGGCGGTGAGGTTCATCACCTCGTTTTTTTCCAGCAGAAGTGCGGCGAAGCGTTCGAGCGTTTCCGCCCGGCTCTCGTCCAGCCCCAGCTCCCGCAGTCCCTCGCGCAGCAGCGCGGTCACTTGCCCTGCTCCTTGAGAAGGTCGCGGATCTCGGTGAGCAGCAGCTCCTCCTTCGTCGGCTCCGGCTCCTCCTCGGGCTCTTCCTCGGCCTCCGGCTCGGGCTTGGAGAGCGTGTCGTGCATCTTGTTGATGGCCTTGACCATGCAGAACACGGCAAACGCAATGATGATGAAGTCCAGAATGACGGAGATCAGATTGCCGAAATTGACGGCGATCTCGGGGTCAACGACCTCGCTGCCCTCCATCACGGCCTCCTTGAGCACCCATTTCCACGCGGAGAAGTCCACGCCGCCGGTGAGAATGGAGACGAGCGGCATGATGATGTCGTTCACCAGCGAGGTCGTGATCTTGCCGAACGCGCCGCCGATGACGACGCCGACGGCCATATCCAGCACGTTGCCGCGCATGGCAAACGCCTTGAATTCTTCCATAAACTTCTTCATGAGAAGTCTCCTTTGTCTGTTTTTGAAAACGAATGGTATTTTGTTATTGAAATACTACGTTTTGTTATCAAAAATCAATGCTTCGGCACCAGCTTGTCCTTGCCGCCCATGTAGGGACGCAGGACCTCGGGAATGAGCACGCTGCCGTCGGATTGCAAATTGTTCTCCAGGAACGCGATGAGCATACGCGGCGGCGCGACCACGGTGTTGTTGAGCGTATGGGGCAGATACAACTTGCCGTCCGCGCCCTTGACGCGGATCTTGAGCCGCCGCGCCTGCGCGTCGCCGAGGTTGGAGCAGGAGCACACCTCGAAATATTTCTGCTGGCGCGGAGACCACGCCTCGATGTCGCAGCTCTTGACCTTCAGATCGGCGAGGTCACCGGAGCAGCACTCGAGCTGGCGCACGGGAATGTCCATGCTGCGGAACAGCTCCACGCTCCACTTCCACATCTGCTCGTACCACTTCATGCTGTCCTCGCTCTTGCAGACCACGATCATTTCCTGCTTTTCAAACTGGTGGATGCGGTACACGCCGCGCTCCTCGATGCCGTGGGAGCCCTTCTCCTTGCGGAAGCAGGGGGAGTAGGAGGTCAGCGTCTGCGGCAGGCTCTCCTCGGGCAGGATCTCGCCGATGAAGCGGCCGACCATCGAATGCTCGCTCGTGCCGATCAGATAGAGGTCCTCGCCCTCGATCTTGTACATCATCGCGTCCATGTCGGTCTGGCTCATCACGCCCTCGACCACATTGCCGTGGATCATGAACGGCGGGATGCAGAAGGTAAAGCCCTTGTCGATCATAAAGTCACGCGCGTAGGCGAGCACGCCCTCGTGCAGCCGCGCGATGTCGCCGAGCAGGTAGTAGAAGCCCGCGCCGGACACGCGGCCTGCGGCGTCCATGTCCACGCCGTCAAAGCGCTCCATGATCTCGGTGTGGTAGGGAATTTCAAAATCCGGCGTCTTCGGCTCGCCGAAGCGCTGCACCTCGACGTTATAGCTGTCGTCCGGACCGATGGGCACGCTGGGGTCGATGATGTTCGGGATCTGCAGCATATCCTGGTGCAGCTTCTCCTCGTACTCGACCTCCAGCTTTTCCAGCTCTGCCAGACGCTCCGCGTCGGCCTTGACCTTGGCCTTGATGGCCTCAGCCTCTTCGAGCTTGCTCGGGTCCTTCTTGGCCTGCCCCATCAGCATACCGACCTGCTTGCTCAGCGCGTTGCGCTGCGCGCGCAGCTCGCTCGCCTCGGTGATGGCGGCGCGCTTCTTTTCATCCAGCTCCAGCACCTCGTCCACGAGGGGGAGCTTGGCGTCTTGAAACTTTTTCTTGATATTTTCCCGCACAAGCTCGGGGTTTTCACGAATAAATCGAATATCCAGCATGATTTTCTACCTCGCTATCATAATGTCGTATGAAAGGGTGCGTATACCGGTGAAGTGAGCCTTACTGTCAGGGCGCGGCGCTCTCCTCACCGGCGAGCTCCTCGTAGAGCGCACGGTACTTTTCTGCCTCTTCCTGTGCCGCGCTCAGCGCGTCCTCGGTCTCGGCGAGCGTCTGCTCCAGCTCCTCGACCTGCGTTTCCAGCGCCTTGACCTCGTCCTCCAGCTTGGCGTTCTGCTCGAGCGTAGACTGCATCATGCTTGTGCTGCCCTTGAGCTGGTCGATGACCTGCTGGTTCGAGCGGTGGTTCGCTAAAAACGACCACAGGATAAGAATAAAGGCGACGGTGAACAGCACGGCGATGTAGGCGTAAACGCGCTTCTGCCGTTCCTTTTCGCTGGTCGGCTTTTCGGGGACTGCGGGCTTCGGGTTCTCCGGCGGCGGTGCTTCGTGAATGAAATCGGTCACTTTTTGGTTCCTCCGTTTTTGCGCTGCTGCAGGGTGCCGAGCGCGTCGAGCAGGTCGTTCAGGTCATCCATGTCGTAATAGTCCAGCTCGATGCGGCCCTTCTTGCGGCCTGCCACGATCTTCACGCCGCGGCCGAGCGACTGGGCAAGCTCCTCCTCCGCGATGTGGGCGTGCAGCCTGTGCGTGATCTCCTCAATGGACGGCTCTCGCTCCTTCTTTTCCGTCGTCAGACGCTTGACGAGAGTCTCGGTCTGGCGGACGCTCAGCCCCTGCGCCATAACGGTCTCCGCGGCCTCACGCTGTCGGACGGCGGGGAGGGGGAGCAGTGCGCGGGCGTGGCCTG
>DJRC01000025.1 GCA_002437735.1 Oscillospiraceae bacterium UBA6370
TTTACAAGGTACACGCTCCAACTGCGGAACGAATCTTAGGTTACCACAACTTTCCGGCCTTGTCAACACTTTTTTTTGCTTTTGCAATTTTTCTTCACTCACGACGGAGGAAGGAAAACCGTTGTCGGAAAGCCGTCCGCTTTTCGCGAACAGTTCATATCTTAGCACGCCGCCGGAGCTTTTGCAAGTCTTAATTTTGTATTTTTCGTTTTTCGGTCAAACAGCACAATCAGAGCCGCTTATGTCCGTCATAACCGCTAAAAATAACAGGAGAGAGGCGGGCAAAGCCCTCCTCCCTCCGAATATTCGGCGGCTTTAGCCGTTGCAGCCGACGCCGAGCATCTGGCACAGCAGCGCAAGCAGAGCAGCACAATTCATAGCGCGTGAGCCTCCTTATCGGTAGTTTCGTCTTGATCAAGGACGTTGTCTATGATACCGCGCAGACGGGCAAAATGCAAATGCAATGTCTTCCAGCGTTTTTTCTTGTCAGGAAAAGCGACGCGTGCTATACTATATATTTATTATGAGGCTCGCCATTTCATCGACTGCCAAAGGAGCGAAGAGATGAATCCCAAACATACCTTAAAGGAATATGCCGACGCGCTCACGCGCGCCGGACTTTTGACCGCAACCACGCTGATGCCCGCCGCGGAGGATACCGTCATCGACTGTCTGAGCTACGACACGCGCAACCTGCACGGCACCTCGCTGTTTCTCTGCAAGGGCGCGCACTTCAAAGCGGAGTACCTCTCTGCGGCGCTCGCGCAGGGCGCGGCCGCCTATGTCGCCGAAAAGCCCTACTCCGTGGACGCGCCGCAGCTGCTTGTGAGCGACATCCGCTATGCGATGGTCGTACTCGGCCAGCTCTTCTACGATCATGTGACCGACAAACTCACGAGCGTCGGCATCACGGGCACCAAGGGCAAGAGCACGACCGCCTACTACGTCCGCTCCATTCTCAATGACTATCTCACGAGCGAGGGCAAGCCCCCATGCGCCATTCTCTCCTCCATTGATAATTATGACGGCGTCATCACCGAGGAGTCGCACATCACAACGCCCGAGGTGCTGGAGCTCTATCAGCATTTTCAGAACGCATACGATTCCAGCATTTCCCATCTGGTGATGGAGGTCTCCTCGCAGGCGCTCAAGGTCGGGCGCGTGCGCGGCATGACCTTTGACGTGGGCGCGTTCTTGAACATCGGCACCGACCACATCAGTCCCATCGAGCACCTTGATTTCGCGGATTACTACGCCTCGAAGCTGAAGCTCTTCGACAGCTGCCGCGTCGGCTGCGTCAACACCGACGCCGATCACGCCGCAGAGACCGTCGCCCACGCGAAGGCGAGCGGCTGCACGCTCATCACCTTCGGCAGCCATGCGAGCGACACGGTCTTTTGCGAACGGGTCGAAAAGCGCGCCGACGGACTGTATTTCACCGTGCGCTCACCGAGGTACAACGGTGAATTTTCCATCACGATGCCGGGTCTGTTCAACGTATCCAACGCACTCGCGGCGATGGCGATTTCCATGGCGCTCGGCGTGCCGGAGGAATTTGTCCGCTCGGGTCTGCGCAAGGCGCGGGCGAACGGACGGATGCAGGTCTACGAAAGCCGTGACAAAAGGGTGACCGTCATCGTGGACTACGCGCACAACCGCATGAGCTTCGACGCGCTCTACCGCTCGACAAGGGTGGAGTATCCCGGCAAGGAGATGATCTCCGTGTTCGGCTGCCCCGGTTCGCACGCGCTCCAGCGCCGCCGCGACCTCGGCGAGCTGAGCGGCGAGAACTGCGCCTTCGTTTACATCACAGAGGAGGACTCCGGCGAGGAGCCGTTCGCGCAGATCGCCGCCGACATCGAAAAGCACGTCAAATGCCCGCACCTCGTCTGCGAGGACCGCGCCGAATGTATCCGCCGCGCCATTCTCGACCATCCCGAGCCGCACGTCATCCTGCTCACAGGCAAGGGCGAGGAGACGACCATGAAGCGCGGCAGGGAGTTCGTCCCCTTCCCGAGCGACGTGGAGCTGACCCTCAAATATCTGGCGGAATATGACGAAAAGGAAGCGAAGGCATGAAGAAAAAGGACTTTCTGCCCATCATTCTCGGCAGCGACGAGAACGCCTACGGCACGGCGCGTCTCTTTCGCGAGGCGTACCCCGAGGTCACGCCGCTACTCGTGTGCACCGCGCAGCTCATTCCCACGCGGCACTCGCGTCTTTTTGACTGCCGCATCATCGCCGGCTTTGAACGCGAGGAGGTCTTTCCCGACGCGCTGCTCGGTGTACTGCGCGAGTGCTCCAAGGACTACGAAAAGCTGCTCGTCATCCCCTGCTCGGACTATTATACCGGCCTGCTCTGCCGCCATTATGACCGCTTCGAGGGGCGGATCGCGAACCGCTTCATCTCCGAGCAGCTGCTCGAGACCTTCGACACCAAGGACCGGTTCTACGCGCTCTGCGAGCAGTACGGCATGGACTATCCCAAGACCGTCATCGCCGCGCCCGACGAGCGCATCGAGGTCGCCGACCGTCTTCCGTTTGACTTTCCCATCGTCGTCAAACCGGAAAACTCCAACGCGCTCGACTACCTGCGCTGCCACTTTGAGGGACAGAAGAAGGTCTTTTTCTTCGACACCAGAGAGGAATACCTCACGATGGTGCGCAGCATGAACGGCTCCGACTATCGCGGCAAGCTCATCCTTCAAGAGTTTATCCCCGGCGGGGACGACGCCATGCGCGTGCTCAACAGCTACTCCGACATGGACGGAACGGTGCGCGCGATGTGCCTCGGCCAGCCGGTGCTCGAATACTACGACCCCAAGAGCGTCGGCAACTACGCCGCCATCCTCTCGCGCGGCGACACGCTGCTCTACGATAAAATGCAGCGGTTCTTGCAGGCCATTGGCTATGTCGGCTTCTCCAACATCGACATGAAGTACGACAGCCGCACCGGACGGTACGTGCTCTTTGAGATCAACCCGCGGCTGGGCCGTTCGAGCTTCTTCTGCCGCGCGGCGGGCATCAACATGATGAAGCTGCTCACCGAGGACGTGGTCTACGGCCACCGCGGGAAGTGCATCTACAACGAAACGACCGCGCTGTGGTCCAACGTCCCGCGCGGCATTCTGACGAGGTACGTCACCTCCCCCGCCCTGCGCGAGGAGATGAAGCAATACAAAGCCCTGCACACGCTCTGGTGCGGCAGCGACCTCGCCCCCGCGCGCGTGTACCGGCTGGCAAGGTATTACGCCGCGCAGTACAAGAACTTCGCGCGCTATTATTTTGATAAGAGCAAAGAGAAATGACGCAGAAGCGTCGGCACGGAGCCGGCGCTTCTTTTCTTATTTCACAATGTCGTAAAGCTCCCGCAGGTCGCAGATCTCGTAGTCCACGCGCAGGCTCTCCGGCTGCGGCGCTTTCTTCGGATTGTACCAGCAGCACGCAAGTCCATAGTTGTTCGCGCCCTGAATGTCGCTCGTGGGCGAATCGCCGATGACCAGGCAGTTTTCCCGCGTAATGCCGTCGATGTGGGCGAACACATAGTCAAAGTATTCTGTGGACGGCTTCGCCGCGCCCGCGGTCTCGGAGATGAACGCCTCCTCAATGAGCGGTGCGAGCGCCGAGCGTCCCAGCCGCCCGCGCTGGACGGACTCGGCCGCATTGGTGATGAGGTAGACGCGGTGCGTTTTCTTCAGCTCGCGCACGACTTCAAGCGCGTGGGGCACGAGCGCGGTCGAACGGCCGAGCACCTCGAGACGGACGCAGTTGCAGCCCTCAACGTCCAACTCGAGGCCCAGCTCCTCGGACATTTCGCGGAACTGGATGCGCAGCGTCTCGTCCTTTGTCAGCTCGCCGCGGTCAAAGCGCGCCCACGCGGCGTTGTTATGGCGGTCGAAGCAGGCAAACAGCTCCGGCGTAAAGGCAAGGCCCGCATAGGCACAGACCGCACGGAACGAGCTGACGTTCGCCTCGTCGAAGTCAAAGAGTGTGTTGTCGGCGTCGAAGAGCAGATAGGGATAACGTGACATAACCGGATCTCCTTTGATTTTTTGCCATGATACCACACTCTTTTGCGTTTCGCAATCAAATTTCCCCCGCCGCGCGCATAGAGTAGGAGGAATGGAAAGGGGGACGCCTATGGAAAAAACGATCGCCGTGCTCGGCGGGGACCGGCGCATGGCGCTGCTCGCGCGTCTGCTCGCGGAGGACGGCCATCCGGTGCGGACGTGGGGGCTGCGCGGCTTCGGCATGGAGGACACAGCGTTGGAGGAGGCGGTGCAAGCCGACCGCGTCGTGCTGCCCGTGCCGCTCTCGCGCGGGAAAAATCTCAACTGCACCGCTGCGGCGCTGCCGCTGTGCGGATTGTTCGCGCTGCTGCATCCGGAGCAGTGCCTCTTCGCCGGCGGCGTGAAGGCCGCCGATCGCGAGGCTGCGGCGGAATTTGGCCTGACGCTGACCGACTACCTCTCGCGTGAGGAGTTGGCGGTGCGCAACGGCGTACCGACGGCGGAGGGCGCCATTGAGGCGGCGATGGCCGCGACGGACGTGACGCTCTGCGGCACGCCGTGTCTGGTCATCGGCTTCGGGCGCATCGGCAAGCTGCTCGCCCACCGCCTGCGTGGGCTGGGCGCGGAGGTCACGGTCAGCGCACGGCGGTTGGACGATCTCGCGTGGATCGACGCCTTCGGCTACCGCGGTCTTCGCACGAACCGTCTCGTCGGACGGCTCGGGAGCTTCCGCATCGTCTTCAACACCGTGCCGAACATGGTACTCACAGAGGAGCTGCTGCGCGAACTGCCGCGCGAGTGCGTGCTGCTCGAGCTGGCCTCGCAGTCCGGCTTCGACCGTGCGGCAGCGGAGGCGCGTGGGCTGAAGTGCATCGCCGCGCCGGGGCTGCCCGGCAGGGCCGCGCCGGAGACTGCAGCGCGCGCCATCAAGCTGACCTTGGAAAAAATATGGGAGGAAGAAGCATGAGAACCGAACGCATCGGATTTGCCCTCTGCGGCTCATTCTGCAATCACCCGAAAATTTTGATGCTCTTTGAGGAAATGGCAGAGAGCTTCGAGCTGGTCCCCATTCTCTCTGAAAACACGGCGCGGTACGACACCCGCTTCGGGCTGGCCGACGATCTCATCGCGCGCGTGGAGCGCGCGGCGGGGCGTCCCTCCATCCGCACCATCGTGGAGGCCGAGCCGTTCGGCCCGCAGAACCTGGCCGACGTCCTTGTCATCGCGCCCTGTACGGGCAACACCCTTGCCAAGCTCGCCCACGGCGTCACCGACGGGCCGGTGACGATGGCGGCAAAATCCCACCTGCGCAACGGCAAGCCTGTGGTCGTCGCGCTGGCGACGAACGACGGTCTGAGCGCGAGTGCGCCGAATCTCGCCGCGCTCCTCAACCGGAAGAACTACTACTTCGTTCCCTTCGGGCAGGACGACCCGCAGGGTAAGCCAACCTCGCTCATTGCCGATTTTTCGCAGCTCGTGCCGACCGTTGACGCGGCGCTGCGCGGCGTGCAGCTCCAGCCGCTGCTGGTAAAATAGGCGCAAAAAAACGACCGCATGAGCGGTCGTTTTTTCATTCCTGTAAAATGCTCAGATAGTCCGCGACGCTGCCAAGGACAAACGTCGGCTGCACCGCGCTGCCGGGCAGATCCGTCTCCTTCGTCTCGCCCGAGAGGACGAGCACCGTGTCGATGCCCGCGTTCACGCCGCAGGCGATGTCGGTGTAGAGACGGTCGCCGAGCAGCACCGTCTCCTCCGCGGAAAAGCCGCCGCGCGCCATCGCAAGGCGCGCCATATCGGGCTGCGGCTTGCCGATGACATAAGGCCGCCGTCCGGTCGCGCGGAAAAGCATCTCGCATACGCTGCCGCAGTCCGGCACAAAGCCGTACCACGTCGGGCAGGCCCAGTCGGGATTGGTGGCAAGATAGTCCACGCCGCGGTTTAGGAGGATGCAGGCGTCCTCTAACTTTTGAAAGGTCAGCTCAGTGTCGAAGCCCATCACCAGGGCGTCCACCGCCGCGCCGCGGTCGTCCGTTAGGCGCAGGCCCGCCTGCGCGAGCTGCCGCTTCATCGACTGCGTGCCGCAGACGTAGAGGAGCTTTTCCGTCATGCCCTGCGCGTGCAGATGCGCGATGAGCGCGTCTACGCTCGTGAGGAGATCGGAGGCCTCCGCCTCCACGCCGAGGCGGCGTAGCTTCTCCACATAGCTCTCCGCCCCGCGGGAGGAGTTGTTCGTCAGAAATCGGTACGTCCCGCCGCGCGAGCAGATCGCGCGCAGGAAGTCCGCCGCGCCGTCAAAGAGCCGTTCGTCCAGATAGAGCGTCCCGTCCAGGTCGAGCAGGAAGAGCCGCTTGGCGCGGAGCCGTGCAAGGTCGGGCATGGCTTAGGCCTTCTTTTTGCCGTCAACGGCGATGAAGAAGAAGGAGCTGACAGCCAGCAGGAACGGGTAGAACAGATTCGGAATGATCTCAAACGCGGAGACCTGATACCCCAGCTCGTGCGCCGCGGCGATGGCGACGAGCATCTGCGCGCCGTAGGGGATGATGCCCTGGAAGATGCAGGAGAAGGTATCGAGGATCGACGCCGCCTTGCGCGGCGTGATGCCGTATTCCTCGCTCATTTCCTTTGCGATGGGATTCGCCATCACGATGGCGACGGTGTTGTTCGCGGTGGCAATGTCCATCGCGCCGACGAGCAGACCCATGCCGATCTGTCCGCCGCGCTTGCCGCGGAACGCTTTTCTGATCCAGCCCAGCAGCGCCTCAAAGCCGCCGTATTCGCGGATGAGGGCGCAGATGGCGGAGACAAGGATGGCGACCATCGCCGTTTCAAACATACCGGCGGCGCCGCTGCCCATGTTCTCCAGCAGCGCCTTGACCGCAAGCACGCCCGTCTGTCCGGTCGCGCCGGTGGCAAGCACGATAACGGCCCCGGACACAATGCCGATGAGCAGCACCACGAACACGTTGATGCCGATAATGCCGCCGACAAGCACCAGCACATAGGGGATGATCTGGATCAGGTGATAGCCGGGGATCTCCGCCGGAACGACGACGGCGTTCAGCGTCAGCACGAGGATGAGCACAAGCGTCGCGAGCGCCGCAGGCAAAGCGATGTGGAAGTTCTCGCGGAACTTGTCCTTCATCGCGCAGCCCTGTCCGTTGCAGGCGGCGATGGTGGTGTCGGAAATGAAGCTCAGGTTGTCGCCGAACATCGCCCCGCCCATGACCGAGCCGATGCACAGCGGCAGGGAATAGCCGCTTGCCGCAGCGATGGGGATGGCGATGGGCGTGATGAGCGTGATGGTGCCGACGCTCGTGCCCATGGCGGTGGAGACGAAGCAGCTGACGACGAACAGCACCGCCACGGCGAACTTGGACGGGATGATCGAGAGCATGAAATACGCCACGCTCTCCGCGCTCGAGCGGCCCACCACGCCGACGAAGATACCGGCGGCAAGGAAGATGAGCAGCATCGTCACGATGTTCTTATCGCCGATGCCCTGTCCCATCAGCGTGAGCTTGTCGTCAAAGCTCAGCGCACGGTTCTGGCAGCACGCCGTCAGCAGCGCGACAAGAAAGATGACTACAATAGGGATGGAATAAAAGCCCATCGGGATCTTGAGCACATACTCAAAGATAAGTCCCAGCCCCAGATAAAGGAACAGGAACACAAGGATCGGCAGCAGCGCTGCGGGATTGGCTTTCTTCTGCATAGTGATTTTTTCCTTCCTAATTTTCTCTCTCATGGATTCTAACGCACCCGCGTGCGGAAACGGCGGCTCACTCCGCCCAGCGGAAGCTTTCGCGGCCCGCGCCGAGCTGGAAATGGTATTTGGCGATGCCGAGGTCCACATGGCTGTAGCTGCCGCCCCGGCTCTCCGCCCGAACGGTGTCGTCCGGCTGGAGCGTGAAGCGGAAACGCTGCTGGTTCATCGCCGTAGGCGCGAGCAGCGCCGCCTTGAGGCCGCGGCCGAACCACTCGGGCAGCGCGCGGTCGGCGCGGTATACTTCGCGCATCGGGCGGCTCTCATGCGCCTCGCCCTGCTCGGCCCCATAGCCGAACGCGATCACACACACGAGCCGCTCGTCCGGTGCGAGCACATAGCTCCTACGCGCGACCGCTTTTGAAAAGGTCAGGCCCACCCAGCAGGTGTTGAGCCCCAGCGTCTGCGCGAGCAGCACAAGGCGCTCGCCAAACCAGCCGGCGCGCTCGTCAAGATCCTTCGCGCGCTTTCCGGCAAGCACGATGTAGTTGCACACGCCGCGGAACTTTCCGTAGTGCGCAAAAAAGCCGCGGAACGCCATCGGCTCATTCATCACAAGCTGAATGTGCAGCCCGCCCTCGGCGTTGCACGCGCGGATCTCCGCGCGCAGCGCGTCGGCAAGCGCCGGCTCGACCGGCTTTGTCAAATAGGTGCGCACGCTGTGGCGTGCGGCGATCGCCTCCTGCACGGTCATGAAACATCCCTCCTATTCCCATATCCAATCAACTGAATGTACATTGTATCACAGGAATTTTAGAAAGAACAGCCATATTTTGAACTTTTTTCAATTTTCCGCTCCTTGAGGGCGAAAAAGGAGGCCGCCGCGTCTGCGGCAGCCTCCTGCGTCAGTCTTTGGTTTTCGCCGCCGCTTTGACCGGCAGCATGAGCTGCATGGAAAAGATGCCGCCCCGCGCGCGGAACTCGCACAGTCCGCCGCGTCGCTCGGCGATCGTCTGGATGCTGCGACAGCCGTAGCCGTGGCCCGCGCGGTCGGAGACCGGCAGACCGTCGCGCAGGACAAGGCCCTCGGCACAAGGATTCTGCACCTCGATGAGCAGCTTGCCCAACCGCACGCCGCAGTAAAGCGTCACCCAGCGGTCTGCCTCCGGCTGATCGGACACAGCGCGCAGCGCGTTCTCCAGCGCGTTGGAGAGCACGGCGCACAGCTCCGTGTCGGAGACCGACAGCTCGCGCGGGAGCTTCGCGTCCACCTCCAGCCGAACGCCCATGTGCTGCGCCTTTCCGGCGAAGGAGGAGCAGAGCAGATTCACTAGCTCGTTGTCGCAGTAGCGCTTGGGCGCGATGCGCTCAATATCCGAGCGCACCTTGCGGATATATTCCTCCGCCTGCTGCGGCTTTCCCGCCGCCAGAAAGCCGTCGATGGCGTTGAGGTGGTGGCGCATATCGTGCTGGTAGACGGCGGTCTGCACCTCGGCCCGGCGCAGCGCATCCACCTCGATCTGCGACTGTTTCAAGCCGGCCTCGAGCATGGTGCTCTGCATCTCTGCCTGTGCGCGGCGGCTGCTCTGGGCATGGTAGGCCGTGAGGAACATAACATAAAAGATGATGAGCGCCGTCGGCAGGAACTCGTTGATCGCCCCGTAGCCGCGGTAGAGCGCGTCGGAATAGACGACCGTGGCGTAATCAAAGAAATAATACGCCGCCGGCAGGCTGCCGAACAAAAGCAGCGACTGCGGCGAGGCCATCATAGCCGCGTGGGCCGGACGGACGAAAAAACGGTAGAGCAGATAAAACAGCGGCCCGATCACCAGCATATAGCAGATCTCGCCGATCAGCTCGGAGCGGGTAAGCGCCGTGACCACCAGGTCCACCCAGCGCGGGAGCTGGCAGCAGAGGTAGGCGGTGCAGACGCTCACCAGCGCCACGCCGATCCTTTTCTTCAGAATGAAGATCAGGATGAGCGCCAGCGGCAAATGGACGATGAGCGGGTAGAGCCGCCGTGCCACGTCCACGCCCAGCGTCAGCCAGCATACGCTCTGGATCATTAGGAACAGCGGGCAGACGGCGAAAACGAGCGTTCTCTGCTTCGTATTCTCCCAGCCGCCGGAGATGAAGGTGCTGAGGAACAGACCGTAGAGCAGCACCAGTCCGTAGTTAAAAACGCCGAGCGCGGTCAATACGGACATCGTCTCACTCCTCCCTCCGTTCAAACAGCAGCTTCATGTAGTCCTTTTGAAGCTGTGGGTACAAAAGACGTGAGACCGGCAGCTCGCGCCCCGAAAAGGTGCGCAGCCCGGCGGGCGAAAGCTCCTCGATCTGCAGCATATTGACAATGTAGGAGCGATGGATGCGCATGAATTCCGGCCGTGTAAGCAGCGTATCCTCGTATTCCTTCATTGAGCCGACGACCTCGCGCACCTGCCCGTCGGCAAGGTTAAAGTAGAGGTGCTTGTCGTTGACCTCAACATAGGTGAGCATGGAGAACGGCACGCGCACGATGGCGCCGCCGGTGCGAAGCGTGAGCGCCTCCTGCGGGCGGCGCTCGCGCAGCTCCAGCCGGTCAAGGATGGGATAGAGCGTCTTGGCACGGATGGGCTTGAGCAGATATTCCAGCGCTTGGACGCTGTAGCTTTCATAGGCAAAGCCAGGGGACGAGGTGAGGAAGATGATGTCCGCCGCCGTATCAAAGCCGCGGATCTCGCGCGCGGCATCCATGCCGTCCAGCCCGGGCATCATAATGTCGAGCAGGTACAGCGTGAAGCGCTCATGGCGTGCCGCGTCCAGCAGCGCCGCCGCGCTGCGGAAGCTCTTCACGCGCACGGGCGTGCCGCGGTCCGTCTCCCACGCGCCGATCAGCTCCGTCAGGCTCCCGAGCTCCTCCGTCTGGTCGTCACAGACTGCGATGTACATTCCACCACCCCCTTTCCTCGCTTGCTTTTCTCCTATTGTAGCATACCCTTCTTTTTCTTTCCAGCATTATCTCACATTTCAAGCCGCAAATCCATACATTTCAAGTCACCGACCGTTCCGCGGATGGATTTTTTTGCTATGCTGTGAGCATCAGCGGCCTCCTGCGGGAAGGGCGCAAAAAGAGCAGACTGCGGCGGCGCCGCCTTTCGGCGCGCCCGCGCGGTCAATACGGAGGGAAGTCAAATGAAGAAAAGGCTTTTGAGCGTCATACTGTGCCTTTGCATGACGCTCGCAATGCTGCCCGTCTCCGCTTCGGCGGCCGGCAAGAGCATCTCCTCGATCGCCGCGCCCAAGCTCACGCTGGACGAGGACCGGATGCCCATGCTGACGTCCGGACTCAGCAGCTCGGCGCATTGCACGGCGGCGTCCATCGTGTACGACACCCCCGGTCCGATCGACGACTACACCTGGTTCAGCGCGACCGTGACCTACACCGCCGACGACGGCTACAGCTTTGCGAGCGACCTCAAGGCCCGCTTCGGCTCGAAGTGCGCCTCCAAGCTCGTGAGCAGCAGCGGCTCGCAGGCGGTCGTGACCTACTACGCCTGGAGCCGGCTCGACAACAGCTCCGCCGTCACGCAGGGGATGAAGGACTATTACAAGGCGCACGAGGGCGATACCGCCAACGGCCGCACGCCCATCGCCACCGGCAAGAAGTTCGACCCCATCGCCGAGCAGCACCCCGACGTCACCGGCTACCACACCGCGCGCGTATATAAGTACCCCGCCGTGGTGCGCAGCGCCGCGCTCGGCGACCTGTCGGAGACCGTTAAGATCTACGATCTGCACGCCGAGCAGCTCATCTCCGGCGTGACGGGGCAGTGGTATCTTGTCAGCTGCGGCAATAAGCTCGGCTTTGTTCCCGCTGCCTGCGTCACCGATGTGACGACCGGCGGCTCCTCCGGCAGCACGACCGGTAATACGACCGGCAGTACGACCGGCAGCGAAAATACCGGCGCATGGGCCGGTGCGCCCGGCGTGTGGAGGGTCAGCGACTATTCGTTCGCGGGCGGCTCCGGTACAAAGGAGGACCCCTACCTCATTGCCACCGCTGACCAGCTCAACGCCGTGCGCCGCGGGATGGATAAGCACTACAAGCTCATTGCCGACATCGACCTGTCCTCCTGGGGCAACTGGACGCCCCTCGGCGGCAACCCTGCCTACGAGTACAACGGCCGCGACTGCGTCCGCTTCACCGGCTCGCTCAACGGCAACGGCCATGTCATCTCCGGCATGACCATCGTGGATCACCGCGGGCAGCTCTACAACGAGGGCAGCTTTGTCCACCGCTGCTACGGCCTGTTCAACAATGTCTGGAACGCCGAATTCACCTACGAGGCGCATCAGGATAAGCTCTACGAAAACGAATCGTACAACAACATCTGGGGTCTCGGCATCGTGAACTACAACATTGATCTGAGCTATACGGAGATCGCCAACGATGTTCACATCGACATCGGCGCGCTGAGCGCGTTCATGTCCAACTCGCGTGTCTCTAACTGCTACGCCTCCGGCGGCAGCATCCGCGTGCAGCTCGGCGGCGGCGCGCCGCAGGTCTACATCGGCGGTCTGGTGTCCAACGTCGGCAACTCCGCCTTTGTGGACTGCTACAACACCTCGCCCATCACCGTCAACACCACCGACGGCGCGCGTGTCGGCGAAAAGCGCGTGCAGGCGGGCGGCATCATCAGCGGCATGAGCTACTGCTGGATCTTCCGCTGCTTTAACACCGGCGACATCACCGTCCCCTTTGCCGACAGCATCGCTCTGGACGCGATGGCCTGCGGCATCGTTGACACGCAGGACCACGGCGACCTGCCCGGTGTCTACGGCTACACGCGCACGGGCACCAGCTACCTCAAGGACTGCTACAACACCGGCAACATGACCGGCAACATGGCATTCGGACTTCTGGGCTACGCCTATGTGGACGTTTTTATTGAAAACTGTTACAGCGTGGGCGCGCTGAAGGTAGACTCCATGGCGGAAAAGGGCGGCACGGATTCGTCCTCGAACGACATCGCCTCCACCAGCGAGGGCTATAACTCCCTCAAGGGCAACCGCACGCACAACGGCGTCGGCGTCGTCTCCGGCGATGCGTGGCAGTATTCCTCGAGGCTGGGACGCAAGGTGCTCAAGTCCCATCCCGAGGACGCGCTGGGCCTTGTCAAGCCCGCCGCGGCGACCGTCGGCGGCTTCGCCGACGTGAAGGCTGCCGACTACTGCGCCGACCCGGTGCTTTGGGCCATCAAAAAGGGCATCACCAACGGCACCACCTCCTACACCTTCTCGCCCAACGTCAAGTGTTCCCGCGGTCATATCCTAACCTTCATCTGGCGCTCCCTCGGCTCACCGGAGCCCACCATCGCCAACCCCTACTCCGACGTGACGGCGAGCGACTGGTTCTATAAGAGCGCCCTTTGGGCCTACGAAAAGGGCTACTACACCGGCACCATCTTCGCCGGAAATACGGACTGCACCCGCGGCGAGGCCGTGACCTATCTCTACAAGGGCGTCGGCGCCGACGCCATGGGGCAGTACCTCTCGGCGGGCTTCACCGACGTTCCCGCCTCCGCTCCCTACGCCAACGCGGTCAACTGGGCTGTTTGGGCCAAGGTCACCAACGGCGTGAGCGCCAACAAATTCGGTCCGAACGAGACCTGCACCCGCGGTCAGATCGTCACCTTCCTGTGGCGCGCGCAGTATTACCGCGCACTGCTGGGCGACTGGGAATCCATACAGGATTTCATCTGACCTGCGAACGCAGTCCCCGTCCCATTCCTTTATCGCGTCTGCCATTCATATAAACCATTCTTACAGGAGGGAACCATGAAGAAGAAACTGCTCAGCGCACTGCTCTGTCTCGCTCTGGCGCTCACCCTGCTGCCGACCGCAGTCCTCGCCGCGCCGACAAAGCTCAATCACATCGACCTCGTCATCGACCTGCCCAAGGCGGGCGACCCCAACGAGTGGGAGACCGAGGTCACCATCAAATCCATGAAAAGCGGCAACATCGACCTGCTCGCCAACGGCGCCGGCATCATGTACACCGAGTGGGAGGGCGACGACGTCGAGACCGACGACGGGCTCTACTTCCGCGCCGGCACGACCTATCTGGTGAACATCAAGCTGGCCCTCGACCCCTCCAAGGGCTACTGCGCCAACTATAAAACCGTCAGCGGCGAAAATATCGTCGGTCCCGACACCTTCTCCGCCACCGTCAACGGCGTGCCCGCCACCATCCGCACCAGCGCCCAGTATTATCCCACCCTGCAGGTCAGCCTGACCATCGAAGGCGAGCGCTATACCGAGGCAGAGAAGGAGGAACTCAACGCCGATCTGGCGCGGAAAACGGAGATTCTCCGGCAGGCCAAGCGTGCGATGGTGACACCCCGCACGCAGGCCGTGGCAGCCACCAAGCAGCTCGAAAACTTCGTCACCGGTGTGACCGTCATGACCGACGCCTACCACGTTCTGGAGAACACCGGCAGCATCCGCACCCTCATTCTGGACACCGACCAGAGGATCACGGGGGACGGGACCTGCTTCTTCATCTGCTACGCAAAATACCTGAAGGAGCTCTGGCTCAGCGACAAGGTGGATGTCTATCAGTTCATCCAGGCGATGGATGACTACCTCTGGCTGCCCATCGCCGGCGTATACCGGTGGGAGAGGCAGAGCGACCTGCCCTTCTATACCGCCGAGACCGTGGTGTATATCCCCGAATCCGCCGTGCCCGCGCTCAAGGCAGCCCAGGCCCTGCGCGGCTATAAGATCCCCTACACCATCAAGACCTACTCGGGCAATGACGTCTACGCCGCCCAGAAGGCGGGCGACGCCGCCGCGAAGGACAACTGGTGCACCGCCCACCAGTACAACCTGCAGATCCGGACGGCCGACCGCGTCTACACCTACGCGCAAGCCTGCCAGTACGCCCGGCGGTATTACTATTCCTGCTCCATCTGCGGCAAGTGCGAGTACAACGCGAAGCATGTCGCTCCCCATAACTCGGATACGGAGATCATGCTCAAGACAGAGAAGCTCGCCCACTCGGATAACGGCGAATATCCCACGGCGGAGGCCTACATCGGCGTGAACGCCGCCGGAGAGCACGTCTACTGGCTCAGCTGCGAATACTGCGGCCACTCCTTCCGCTATCTCCAGCAGCATCTGACCGAGCGGGACCTTTACGCCTCCGGCGTGGATATGACCCTCGCGGAGTATCAGGCGGAGGCCAACGCCTCCCTGAAGTGGGAGGAAACGCAGGCGCTGAACACCAGCGAGCTGTATCCCGGCACCTTCACGCTGCCGCAGAAGTCCGCCGCCAAGACCAGCACCTGGGCCGAGAGTGATGTGAACCTCGCGCTCAACGACGATCTGCTCGATACCGCCCTGCTCGGCAGCGACTACACCAAGCCCATCAGCCGTCTGCAGTTCTGCTCCGTGGCGGTGCGTCTGGCGGAAACGCTGACTGGCAAGAGCATCACGCCCGCCGCCGCGAACACCTTCACCGACACGAACAACGCCTACGTCCTCAAGGCCTATGCTGCGGGCATTACCACCGGGACTGGCGACGGCACCACCTTCTCCCCCAACGAAACCCTAAACCGTCAGCAGATGGCGACCTTCCTCCGCCGCACGCTGCAATATGTGGAGAAGAACTCCAACTATTCCTACACCAGCTACACCTCCAAGCTCGCCTCCTACACGGATAGCGCGCAGGTGCAGAGCTGGGCAAGAGAGGCGATGGCGTTTATGAACGCGCTCGACCTTGTCAAGGGCACCACCGCCACCACGCTCAACCCCAACGGCAAGTGCACCATCGAGCAGGCGGTCGCCGTGGCGGAGCGCAGCGTTTACGCCCACCAGATCGGCTGGTATCAAGCCGCGCCGGTCACCAACGTCTATGAGTACGACGAGACCGGCGAGCTCGTGAACGAAGCCGGGACTTACACCTCCTTCGGCAGCACCAACGCCAGCCTCCATCCGGGCGATCTCGTCTGGATCACGGGCAAGCTGACCGGCGTGAGCGAGCTGCTCGCCGAAACCGGCGGCAGCGCGGCCGACTGCGTGTACTCCGCCTATCTTCCCGGCATCAACCCATACACCGGGCAGACCATGTATCTCCACTATCGCGACCTTATCCCCGTCCGCGGGTAAACAGACACCGAAAACCAACACCATCCGAAAGCGCGGAGGCCAACGGCCTCTGCGCTTCCTTTTCCTCTTCGGTTTTCGGTCACTTCGGCGCAAATGCCCGACAGGGCTTGCGGGATGCGCCGCGGGATGATATGATCAAGGCGGCACGCTGTGCCCGCCTCTCCGCCGTCACGCTGCGGAGAGAGAACCGACAAAGCCGAGGAAGCACTATGGCATTGAAAAACAGCACCGACCGCGGCGCTTTGGAGCGCCTGCTGCTCTCGCGCCTGCCGCGCAAGGAGATCAGCACGCTCGTGCAGAGCTACACGCAGCCCTACCGTGAGCTGATGAGCTACTACCGCTGCGCGATGATGGAGGTTGAGACCAAGTTCAACGTCCTCAACGAGGAGCTTTCGCTCCAATATGACCGCAACCCCATCGAGAGCATCAAAACGCGCCTCAAGTCCCCCGAGAGCATCGCCGAAAAGCTCCAGCGCCGCGGCTTCCCGCTGACGGTGGAGAGCATCGAGGAAAATCTCAACGACATCGCCGGCGTGCGCGTCATCTGCTCCTTCCCGTCGGATATTTACCAGCTCGCCGACGCCTTTCTGAAGCAGGATGACATCACGCTCCTCCAGCGCAAGGACTACATCGCCGCACCCAAGCCAAACGGCTACCGCAGCCTGCACCTCATCGTGGAGACGCCCATCTTCCTGCACGATCAAAAGCGCATGATGCGCGTCGAGGTGCAGTTCCGCACCATCTCCATGGACTGGTGGGCGAGCCTTGAACACAAGATCCGCTACAAGAAGGACCTGCCGGAGCTCGACCACGTCAACCTCGAGCTGTTCGAGTGCGCGCAGATGAGCGCGCAGCTTGACGCGCGCATGGAAAAGCTCCAGCGTCTCGCCGAGACCGCCGCCGCGGAGCAGCGTTCCGACAGCCGGTGGGGTGAGCGCCGGTCCGGCCCGCTCACGCGCTGAGCGCCGTCATCCGGCTCGCCGGCGCTCCCATCCCGTTTTCCGTTCCATAAGCCGACAAGGCTTCCCTGCTTCGGCAGGCCAAGACCGACGGGAGCTCCCGTCGGTCTTTCGTTTGCTTTTCTGCTCCCAATACGCTCCGCACCCCGGCATCAGCCCACGAGGTACGCCCACAGCGGCAGCGTCAGCATGGAGAGCAGCGTCGTGAACACCACACAGCGCGTGGCGAACGGCGCATCGCTGCCGTACTTCGCCGCGAAGATGGCAGCGGTCGCGCCCGCAGGCATTCCGGTCATCAGCACGCTCACGCCCAGCGCCGTCGGCTCAAGGCGCAGCAGCGTCCCGATGCTCAGCGCCGCTGCGGGCAGGAGCGCGAGCCGCAGAACGCTGAAAAGCGCCGTATCACGATTGCAGATACTTTTAAGCGGCACGTCCACCAAAATGGTGCCGACGATGAACATGGTCAGCGCGGAGTTGCAGCTGCCGATGTACTTCACCGTATTGAGCACGACGGACGGAAGCTGCACCTGCGTGATCATGCAGAGCAGTCCTAAGTAGATGGCAACGAGGCAGGGGTGCGTCAGCACGTTTTTGACGACCTTCCGTTTGTCCACCGTCTCCCCCGCGACGAAGTAGGTCGTGCCGACCGACCACATCACGATGCGCATGGGAATGAGGAAGATGGAGGTGTAGAGCACGCCGACCTCGCTGTAGATGCCCTCGGCAATGGGGTTGCCGAGAAAGCCGCTCATCGGCACGATGGTGCAGTATTGCAGCACCTTCTTCTGCTGCGCCGGATAGCGGTTATAGAGGAATCGGTTCAGCGCCAGACAGAGGAGCTGCATCACTACCGCACTCGCGAGCAGCGCGGCGCAGGCTCTGAGAATGTCCGCGTTGAAGTCGATGAGACAGGATTTGAAAATGTTGCAGGGAATGACGACGCTGATGCACAGGTCGGAAAGGCATTTTTTGCCGTTCTCGTCGATAACACCCTTTTTCTTCAGCAGCGCGCCGGTCAGCATCATCGCAAACAGCGTGAGCTGCAGGCTGCCAAGCTCTAAAATACTCATACCGCAAATGCCCCTCTTTCGTAAAAACGCACCTTTCAGCCGGAGCATTGAACGGGAGGAGATTGCGTAAGCCCCCCTTCAACACTTCGGCTGAAAAGCAATATCCGCTCCAAGGCGCGCCTGTGTGTGGAAGTCAGAGCCGCGAAAAGGAGGCCGCCGCTCCGATATAGTCAGGCGATGCTTGGATCATGGATAGCATACCGCAAATATCTGCTCTTGTAAAACTGTTTGAGTCGGTATAAGATACAGGAAAAAGCTGTAAGGAGGCCGTGTTATGAACTTCGATTCGCTGGAATACTTCTCCGTGCTTGCGCAGGAGCGGAGCTTCACCCGCGCCGCCGAGCTCCTGCACATTACACAGCAGTCACTCTCATCGCACATTGCCGGCTTGGAGCGGGAGCTGAACTGCCAACTCATCGTGCGCCATATCCCGCTGGAGCTGACCTTTGCGGGGCAGACCTTCCTCCGCTACGCGGAGGAGCTGCGCCGTACACAGCACACCATGCTGCATGAGTTCTGCGACATTTCGGAAAATCAGAAGGGGGAACTGCGCGTCGGCGTCGCGTTCACACGCGGGCGTGCCGTCATGCCGCGCCTAATCGCCGCATTCCAGCGCGAATACCCGAATGTAGAGATCACATTGGTCGAGGACTCCAACGATGCACTGCAAAAGCTGCTCCTCGACGGCGATATCGACCTTGCCATCGCCGATTTTTCCAAGGTGCCACAGGAGGTCGAGCTACGAGACTTTTACGACGAGCACGTTGTCCTCTGCCTGTCCGACGCACTGCTGAACCGCTGCGGCCTCGACCTCGCCGCGCACGAGGCGGCGCTGCGCGCGGGCGATCTGAGCAGCCTGCGCGACTGTCCCTTTGTCCTCGGCCATGCCGCAGACATCGGCGGGCGCATCGGGCGCGAGCTGCTGCGGCGCTCCAGCGTAAAGCCCATCGTCAAGGCGACCTCAGAGAACATCGAAACACTGCTGGAGCTGTGCGAGCAGGGCATCGGCGCGTGCTTCAGTCCGGAAAATCTTGTCCATACGGCGCTGCGCGAGGAGCAGATCGCACATCTGCATCTCCTGCGTTTTGAAAATGGCGCGTCGTACCCCATTCGCTTCGGCTATCTCACGCGCTCGTATCAATGGAGCGTCATCGAGGCGTTCATCCGCATCGCGCAAGAAAGCATCTGACGGCGTTTTCCCCCAATCTTCCAAAACCACGTTCTCGTCTCATCGTCTGTAAGTTCGCCTCGCCCTGTGCTTCCTTGCAGCGCGCCTCCGCCCTTCCGGCAGATGCGTTCCGTCTCGCCCCGCACAATGCCGCTGCGGCAGCAAGCGTCCCATAAAACGAAAGCTCTCTCCTCCGCAGCTGTATTGACAGACCACAGCGGGAATGTTACCATGAACACATCAAAAGCATTGGGAGAGAAAATAGATGACACTTGATAGCTTGAAGGTCGGTACGTCCGCCGTTATTACCGCTGTGGGCGGAGACGGAGCCCTGCGCTGCCGCCTGCTGGATATGGGGCTGATCCCGCACACCCGCGTGACGCTCCAAAAGGTCGCGCCGATGGGCGATCCCATCGAGATCCGCGTGCGCGGCTACGAGCTGACGCTGCGCGTAGAGGAGGCTCAAAAGATCGAAGTGGAGGGTGAGCTGAAATGATCTTTGCACTCGTCGGAAATCAGAACTGCGGCAAAACGACTCTCTTCAACGCCCTCACCGGCTCCAACCAGCACGTCGGCAACTTTCCCGGTGTCACGGTAGATCAGAAGACGGGCGAGATCACAGATGAAAAAGGCTGCGCCGTGGTGGATCTGCCCGGCATCTACTCCCTGCGGCCCTATACGCAGGAGGAGATCGTCTCCCGCGATTTTATCCTCAACCAAAAGCCGGACGGCATCATCAATATTGTGGACGCCACCAACATCGAGCGCAATTTGTACCTAACGCTTCAGCTGCTCGAGCTGCGGATACCGATGGTGCTGGCGCTGAACATGATGGACGAGGTCCGTTCCAACGGCGGCTCCATCGACGTGCAGAAGATGAGCGCCGCGCTCGGCATCCCTGTCATACCGATTGCGGCCGCAAAGGGCGAGGGCGTGAGCGAGCTGGTGGATCAGGCGATCGCCGTGGCCCGGAGCAAAACCCTGCCCAGGGTGACGGACTTCTGCGCAGACGATTCCGCCGTCCACCGCTGCATCCACGCCGTCACGCACCTGATCGCCGACCACGCCGACCGCATCGGTGTGCCGGCACGCTTTTGTGCAACAAAGCTGATTGAAGGCGGCGATGACCTCGCCGACCGTCTGGCGCTCGATCAGAATGAGCGCGAGCTGCTTGAGCATTGCATCGTGCAGATGGAGAGCGAAGCGGGGCTCGATCGCAACGCGGCGCTTGCCGATATGCGCTACACCTTCATTGAAAGCGTTGTGGCATCGTCGGTGGTGAAGTGCCACGAGAGCCGGGAGCACGCCCGCTCGATGAAGATCGACCGGTTTCTTACCGGACGGTATACGGCAATCCCCGCCTTTCTTGCCGTTATGCTGCTGATATTCTACCTCACCTTTCATGTGATCGGGCAGCGGCTGTCCGACTGGCTTGCGGTCGGCATTGACGCCCTTACCGCCACGGTGGACCATGCCCTGACCGCTTACGGCATTAACCCTGTGGTACATAGTCTCATCATCGACGGCATTTTTACGGGCGTAGGCAGCGTGTTGGTGTTCCTGCCTATCATCGTGACGCTCTTTTTCTTCCTCTCTATCCTGGAGGATACCGGCTACATGGCGCGCGTTGCATTTGTGATGGACAAGCCTCTGCGTAAGATCGGCCTGTCCGGCCGCAGCATCGTTCCCATGCTCATCGGCTTCGGCTGCTCCGTGCCGGCCATCATGGCGACGCGCACGGTATCGAGCGACCGCGACCGCAAGATGACCATCCTGCTCACACCTTATATGAGCTGCTCGGCGAAGATCTCCATCTACGCGTTTTTTACCGCGGCGTTCTTCCCGACGCACCGCGCGCTCGTGATGATCTCTCTGTATCTGCTGGGCATTCTGATCGGGATCGTCGCAGCCCTTATCATGAACTGGAGCACATTCCGCGGGAAGCCGGTACCGTTTGTTATGGAGCTTCCCAATTACCGTTTGCCGAGCCTCAAGAGCGTTGCGCTTCTACTGTGGGAAAAGGCCAAGGATTTTTTGCAGAGGGCCTTTACTGTAATTTTTCTGGCTACGATCATCATCTGGTTCCTGCAAAGCTTTGATATCAGGCTGAACGTGGTTGCCGACAGTGCCGACAGTCTTTTGGCTCTCATCGGTCGATGGATCGCGCCGGTGTTCGCGCCGCTTGGCTTTGCGGATTGGCGCTGCGCGACCTCCCTAATCTCCGGCTTCATTGCAAAGGAATCCGTCGTCAGCACGCTGGAGGTTTTGCTGGGCGGGGCCCCGCTTTTTACAATGTTCACCAACCGCTCCGCCGCGAGCTTCCTGGTCTTTACGCTGCTGTACACTCCGTGCATCGCGGCAGTGGCCACGATTCGGCGGGAATTCGGCTCAACCCTAAAAACAATAGGCATTGTGTTGATGCAGTGCTGTGTCGCATGGATCGCAGCATCTGTCGTCTACGCCTTGATCGGTATCTTATGACGGGCAGGTGCTGATCCTCAATACACTCCGGCTCAAAACCGGCGTGTACCAGGCTGATTTTGAGTTCTTCGAGGTACCGGAGCTGTGCCATGTTGGTTTGATCGTTCATTTCGAAATCCTCCTATAAAATGCGAAAAGCCGGAGCGTCCTGTGACGCTCCGGCCTTTCAAGGTAATGCGGTTAGAATATAAAAAGCACCACACTCGAATAGAGTGTGGTGCTTGGAGCTGGTGGGGTGACTCGAACACCTGACCTGCTGATTACGAATCAGCTGCTCTACCGACTGAGCTACACCAGCGTCTTTCTCAAAGACGAGTGATATTTTAGCACACTTTTTTGCCCGCGTCAAGACAGAAACCATTGTTTTTTCCCAGCTTTTTTCCATCCTGCTCCCTTCTTATTCTTGAACGTGCATTTCGGTGAATAATACCCTTTGTATTTGCGCTCGCTCTCTTGCATTTCGGGCGGCACGCCTGCGGCGGCCGCG
>DJRC01000004.1 GCA_002437735.1 Oscillospiraceae bacterium UBA6370
CGTTTTTCAGCTACGGCGGCTCGTCTATCGTCACGCTCTTTGCCGCCATGGGCATCGTCTCGGGTGTGAAAAAGCGCTCGCGGCCCGAGTGGCTGACCAACTGAAAATTTGAAAAGGGAAGCGTCCGCGCCGCGGACGTTTCCCTTTTTGTATAAAGCTCCCTTTTTCACAAAGAATAACCGTATCACACTGAAAAAGGGAGGAACCGATTTTGAATACCGATAAGAACAGAGAGCTTTTGTGGCGCACGGTGCCGTTTGTCATGGCGATGCTGCTGCTCGCGCTCACGGGCATTCCCGCCTCGGCCATCTTCGGACGGGAAAAGGCGGCGCCTGCGGCGGACGCGGGCGCGCCCATCGCGCAGAGCATCGACGTGCGCGTCTACCGCAGCATCCCCTACACCGGCACGCTCGCCGCCGTCGGCCGCCAGGGCGGCGAGGTGAGCTTTGCCATCGTGGAGCAGCCGTCCAAGGGCACGGTGACGCTCGACGGCGAGACCTTCGTCTACACGAGCGCAAAGAACAAGACCGGCGCGGATCGCTTCACCTACACCGCGACCGACGCCGCGGGCAACACCTCGGCGCCCGCAGAGGTGCGCATCACCATCGTGCGCGCCAAATGCGGCGTGACCTATGACGACATGGCGGAGAGCGCCGCCTACACCGCGGCGGTGGATCTGGCGGAGCACGGCGTGTTTGTCGGCGCGCAGGTCGGCAGCCGGCGCTTTTTTGAGCCCGACCGCGCCGTCAGCCGCGGCGAGTTTGTCACCATGGCGCTCGCCTGCGCGGGCATTCCCGCGGGCGACCTCACGATGACGGGCTTCTGCGACGACGCGGAGATCCCGACCTGGGCGAAGGGCAGCGCGGTCAGCGCCCTGCAATGCGGTCTGATCCGCGGCGTGGGCACGGAGGGCGGCATGGCCTTCTGCGCGGACGAGGGCGTGACGCTCTCCGAGGCGGCGACGGTGCTCAACCGCCTTTTGCGCGTGACGGATGTGGATCTTTCCGACTACGACGCAGGCAGCGCCGACGCGTGGAGCGCACAGGCGGTGGCGAATCTTGAGTCCGTCCGCGTGATCGAGAGCGGCGGCTTCTCCGCGGGCGACTGGCAGCGCCCGCTCACGCGCGGCGAGGCCGCGCAGCTTCTCTCTGCGGCGATGACGCTCGCGGAGCAGAAGCAGGAGAGCGCGGGACTTCTTTCGGGCTTATTCCGATGACACGGAGAAAGGCGGCGGGAGGCCGCCTTTCTTTTGCTTGTAATTCGCGCGGCGTTGTGCTAAAGTATATTCTGATAAAATAGCATAGATATGTAGTTTTCGCGAATTCAGGAGGAAAAGCTATGCGCATCGTTGTATTGGCCGGCGGCTTGAGCATGGAGCGCAATGTGTCGCTTTCGAGCGGCACACGCATCTGCCGCGCGCTCCGCGCGCGCGGCCACCGGGCGGCTTTGGTGGATCTGTTTTTGGGACTGGAGGGCTATGACGGCGCGCCGGAGAGCATTTTTGACGCGCCGGACGGTCTGTGCGGCGATTTCTCCGTCGCCCCGGAGGAGCCGGATCTCGACGCCGTCCGCGCGAGCCGGAAGGACAAGAGCGAAAATATCTTCGGCAAGGACGTTCTGCGTGTCTGCGCTATGGCGGACGTCGTGTTCATCGCGCTCCACGGTGCCTGCGGCGAGGACGGACGGGTGCAGGCGGCGTTCGACCTGCTCGGCATTCCCTACACCGGCTCGGGCTACCTCGGCAGTGCCATCGCCATGGACAAGGACCTCACCAAGCGCCTCGTCGCGCCCTACGTTACCACCGCGAAATGGCGCGCGCTGAAGTACACGGCGGACGAGATCGACGCCATTGCCGACGAAACGGAGCTGCCCTGCGTCGTCAAGCCCAACGCCAACGGTTCGTCCATCGGCGTGACCATCGCGCACACGCGCGATGAGGTCGCCGCCGCGCTGACCGAGTGCCTGCACTTCGGCGCGCAGGTCGTCATCGAGCAGTACATCCGCGGCCGCGAGCTGCAGGTCGGTATTCTCGACGGCAGGGCGCTGCCCGCCATCGAGATCATTCCCAAGACCGGCTTTTACGATTACGCCAACAAGTATCAGGCGGGGGCCGCCGAGGAGGTCTGCCCCGCGCCCATTCCCGCAGAATGGGAGGAAAAGCTCCGCAGCGCGACCGAGACCGTGTTCCGCGTACTGGAGCTGAGCGTCTATTCCCGCGCGGACTTCATCGTCACCGAGGACGGCACGCCCTATTTTTTGGAGATCAACACCTTGCCGGGCATGACGCCGACCTCGCTCGTGCCGCAGGAGGCCGCCGCCGCCGGCATCGGCTACGGCGAGCTGTGCGAGCGCATCGTGACAAGCTCCTTGCGGGCGCGGAAGGAGGGGAGAGCATGAGAAGGCTGAACGTTTCCGAGCTGCTGACCGCCACGGGCGGCACGCTCCTCGCGGGCGCCGAGCGCGCCGCCGTGACCTCCGTTTCCACCGACAGCCGCAGGGCGGGCGAGGGCGCGCTCTTTATCCCGCTCACCGGCGAGCGCTTCGACGGACACGACTACATTGACAAGGCGCTTGCGCTCGGCGCGGCGGGCTGCCTGTGCGCGAGGACGCCCGCAGCGTTCCTGCCCGGCAAATTCTACATCGCCGTTCCCGATACGCGCCTTGCGCTCAAGGCGCTCGCGTCGTGGTACCGCGGGCAGTTCGACATCCCCGTTGTCCAGATCACCGGCTCGGTCGGCAAGACCACGACGAAGGAGATGATCGCCTCGGTCGTGTCGCAGAGGTACCGCACACTCAAAACGGCGGAGAACTTCAACAACGACATCGGTACGCCGCTCACGCTCCTCGACATGGACGACACCTGTGAGGCCGCCGTCATCGAGACCGGCATGGATCACTTCGGCGAGATCCGCTACCTCGGCGAGATGGTGCGTCCACACATCGCCGTCATCACGAACATCGGCGACGCGCACATTGAATTTCTGGGCTCGCGCGAGGGCATTCTGAAGGCCAAGAGCGAGATCTTTGAAAACCTCGATGCGGACGGCGTAGCCATCCTCAACGGCGACGACGCCCTGCTCGACACGGTGACCCTCCCGCAGCGCATCGTCCGCTGCGGTGAGAGTGCGCACGCGGACGTCCGCGTTTCCGCGCTGCGCGACCGCGGCATCGACGGTATCGCCTGCACCGTGACCACCGGGCGCGCGGAGTACCGGCTCAATATCCCCGCCCCCGGGCGGCACATGATCTATGCTGCGTCGCTCGCGGCCGCAGTCGGTGAGGAGCTGGGCCTGTCGGTTCCCGAGATCGAGCGCGGCGTCGCGCTCTATGAGCCCGCCGGCTCGCGGATGCGCGTCCACCGTCTCAGCGGCGACCGCCGTCTGCTCGACGACTGCTACAACGCCAACCCGCAGTCCATGTCCGCGTCGCTGCGCGTGCTCGCGGCGAGCGAGGGCAAGAAGATCGCCGTGCTCGGCGACATGAAGGAGCTCGGCGAGCTGACGGAGTCCGCGCACCGCGCGATGGGCGAGCTGTGCGCTCTGCTCGGCATCGACCGCGTCATCGCCGTCGGCGAGTACGCCCGCGGCATCGCGGACGCCGCGCACGAGAGCGCCGAGTGGTACCCCGACGCGGAGAGCGCGGTCGACGCGGTGCGGGCCGCGTTCACGGAGGGCAGCGTCCTGCTGTGCAAGGCGTCGCACTCCATGCACTTAGAGAAGATCGTAGAGGAATTGCTCAAGACAACATGATCGAGATCAGCGTAACGGGACTTCAAAAGTCCTTTGATTTGGAAAAGAAAATACTGGACGGACTGACCTTTCAGATCAACTCCGGCGAACGTGTCGGCCTGCTCGGCAAGAACGGCGCGGGCAAGACCACGCTCTTCCGCATCCTCACGGGCGAGATCGACTACGACGCCGGCGAGGTCACCATCGCGTCGGGCCGCCGCGTGGGTCTCATCTCGCAGATACCGGTCTACCCGGCGGGCTACACGGTGGAGGATGTGCTGCAATCCGCCTTCGAGCGCATGAGGAGTATGGCCGACGAGATGGAGCGGCTCTCCGCGCAGATGGCGAACGGCGACGAATCGGAGGAGACGCTGCGCCGCTACGGCGAGCTGTCCGCCCGCTTCGAGGGCCTCGGCGGCTACGACACCGCCACCGCTGTCAACAAGGTGGCCAACGGTCTGTCCATTCCCGCGGATATGCGCACGCGCCTGTTCGACACGCTCTCCGGCGGCGAAAAGACGCGCGTGAACCTCGGCCGCCTGATTTTGGAGGACACGGACATCCTGCTGCTCGACGAGCCGACGAACCACCTCGACCTCCACGCCATCGAGTGGCTGGAGGAGTACCTTGCCTCGTTCAAGGGCACGGTCGTCGCCATCTCGCACGACCGCTATTTTCTCGACCGCACCATCACCCGCGTCATCGAAATTCTCGACGGTCACGCGGAGTTCTACAATGGCAACTACAGCTTCTACGCCGTGGAGAAGGAGCGCCGCTATCTGGAGAAAATGCGGCAGTATGAGAAGGAGCAGGCCAAAATAAAGCAGCTTGAGGCGGCGGCGGAAAAGCTGCACCTGTGGGCGTTCATGGGCAACGACGCGCTGCACAAGCGCGCGTTTTCGATGGAAAAACGCATCGAGCGGATGCGCACGACGGACAAGCCCACGCGCGAGAAGAAGATGACCGCGCAGTTCCGGAGCAGCGAATTTCTCGGCGACGAGGTGCTGACGCTCAAGGGTGTCGGCAAGTCCTTCGGCGAGCGGACGCTGTTCTCCGGTGTAGACCTCAAGGTCGCCGGCGGTGAGCGCATCGCGCTCATCGGCGACAACGGCACGGGAAAATCCACGCTCATCAAGATGATCATGGGCGAGGAGTACCCCGACGAGGGCCGCATCAAGCTCGGACCCTCGGTAAAGATCGCCTACCTGCCGCAGATCATTCACTTCGACGTGCCGCAGCGCGATCTCGTGGACACGATGCTTTATTCCAAGAGGGACATCACGCCGCAGAAGGCGCGCGACCGTCTGGCGGCGTTCCACTTTCGCGGGGAGGATGTGTTCAAGTCCGTCTCCGTGCTCTCCGGCGGCGAGCAGAGCCGCCTGCGGCTGTGTATGCTGATGGACGACGAGGTAAACTTCCTCATCCTCGACGAGCCGACCAACCATCTCGACATCGCCTCGCGCGAGTGGATTGAGGAGGCGGTGGAGGCCTTCGACGGGACGCTGCTGTTCGTCAGCCACGACCGCTACTTTATCAACCGCTTCGCCACCCGCGTCTGGGAGCTGGAGGAGCAAAGGATCACCGACTACCCGATGGGCTTTGCCCGCTACCGCAAGGTGAAGGCAGAGCAGCCGACGAAAAAGGCAGAGCCGGAAAAGACAGTAAAGGAAAAAAACCTTACGGAAAAGCCGCCGCGCGGCAATAAAAACCAGCAGGCGGCACGCCGCCAGCTGACCATCTGCGAGCGCGAAATCGCGCAGCAGGAGGAGGCGCTCGCCGCGCTGGACGCGCGGCTGGAGGAGGCGGCGTCTGACTACGAGAAATACAGCGCGCTCTACGCCGAAAAGGAGGCGCAGGAGCAGAAGCTCACGGAGCTGATGGAGCGCTGGGAAGCGCTCGCCGCCGAGGCGGGCGGATAGGAAAGAGAGAAGCGGCAGGGACAAAAACGCGCGAGCGGGGAGGTCGGGCCATGCGGGAAAAATGGAAGGCGCTCACAGGGCGGGAACGGCGGCTGTTTGCAGCGGCGCTCGTTTTCCTCGCGCTGGAGGTGCTGCTGCGCTTCGTTCCGGGGCTGCGCTTTTCCGCCCTCCTCTGCCTGTGCGCCGCAACGATGCTGTTTGTTCTGTTCGTGCTGGACCGCGCCGCACGGCGCGGCAGCCGCGCGGCGGTGTGGGGCAGGCGGGTTCTGCTCGCGCTGCTCGCCGCCGGCTTTGTCCTCTTCGCCGTGCTGGAGACGATGGTCCTCCGCGGCGCGCGTGCGGACAAGTCCGACGCGCCGGTGAGCGCGGTCATCGTGCTCGGCGCGGGCGTGAACGGCGAAACGCCGTCGCTCACGCTGCGCACGCGCATCGACGCTGCGGCGGCCTATCTGGAGGAGCACCCCGACGTGCCGGTGATCCTCTCCGGCGGACAGGGGCCGGGCGAGGCCATCACCGAGGCCGAGTGTATGCGCCGCGCGCTGGTGCGCTGCGGCGTGGACGAGAGCCGGCTGCATCTGGAGGAGCGCTCCACCAGCACGCGGGAAAACCTGCGCTATTCGCGGGCGATACTCGAGGGGCTAGGCGTTGATCTGGCGCGGCGCGTCGCCATCGTCACCTCGGACTTCCATCTCTGCCGCGCGCGGCTGATGTGGGGCGGCAACACCGCCGCCGTGCCGGCGCATCTGCCCTCCGCGTTCTACTTTCAATGCCTGACCGTCAACTATTTTATCCGCGAGGCCTTCGGCCTTGCCGCCTATTTTGTCTACGGAGGTTAACGATGAACAAGGATATTCTGTGCTTGTATTACTCCCGCACGGGACACACGAAATTTGCCATGGAGGAGATCGCCACCGCGCTTGACTGCGAGTGCGTGGAGCTGCGCGACCGCGTGGACCGCGACGGCGCCATCGGCTGGCTGCGCTGCGGGCTGGACGCCATGCGCCGCCGTACCCGCGCGATGGAGCCGTTTGATACGCGCCGCGCCTTACAGGACTACCGGCTCGTCATCCTCGGCACACCCATTTGGGCGGGACGCTGCTCGAGCATCGCGCGCGGCTTCCTCAAGCGCCGCGGGCTGGAGGTGCAGAACATCGCCTATGTCGTTGTCCACGGCAGCGAGGAGCTGTATAAGGATGTGTACGACCAGATGGACCAGTACGTCGACCACCCCCATGTGGCGGACGTCTCACTGCGCATCGGCTCGGCGGGCTATCACTTCTGGCGCGACGAGTTCATCCGCAGCGTGACGAACTACATGACGGCGGAGAGTTGAAGCAATGTGGGAAAAGCTGGAACAGATCGCGCGGCGATACACGGAGATCGGAGAGCTGCTGACCGTGCCGGAGATCTACGGCGACGCGAAGGAGCTGCGGAGGCTCACGCAGGAGCAGAAGGAGCTTGAGCCGGTCGCGCGATGCTATGAGGACTACCGCCGCGCGGAGCGGACCATCGCCGAGGCGACGGAGCTGCTCGCCGACGCCGAGCTGCGCGACATGGCGCAGGAGGAGCTGCGGCAGGCGAAGGCGGACAAGGAGCGGCTTTACGAGGAGCTGCGCGTGCTGCTCCTGCCGCGCGACCCGAACGATGGGAAAAACGTCATCATGGAGCTGCGCGGCGGCGTGGGCGGCGAGGAAAGCGCGCTCTTTGCGGCGGACCTCTACCGGATGTATTCCATGTACGCGGAAAAGCACGGCTGGAAGCTCGAACTTTTGAACTACAACGACACGGAGCTGGGCGGTGTAAAGGAAGCTGACTTTATCCTCAACGGCGCGGGCGCGTGGTCGAGACTGAAGTTTGAAAGCGGCGTCCACCGCGTGCAGCGCGTGCCGGCCACAGAGACACAGGGGCGCATACACACTTCGGCTGCTACGGTGGCGGTGCTGCCCGAGGCCGACCCTTTCGAGGTCAGGATTAACGAGGGTGAGATACGCTGGGACACGTTCCGCTCAAGCGGCGC
>DJRC01000009.1:0-792 GCA_002437735.1 Oscillospiraceae bacterium UBA6370
TCAGCCGCTCCATGCGCGACACGGCGTACCGCGTGCTGCAGGCGCGGGAAAAGCTCCAGCGCGAGATCCAGCGCGAGCCGACCGTCGAGCAGATCGCCAAGGAGCTGGATATCCCGCGCGAGGAGGTCGTGTTCGCCATGGACGCGGTGGTCGATCCCGTCTCCCTCTTCGACCCCGTCTACTCCGACGGCGGCGACACCGTCTGCGTGATGGATCAGGTGCGCGACACGCGCAACACCGACGAAAGCTGGCTCGACCGGATCGCTCTGCGCGAGGCGGTGGACAAGCTCTCGCCGCGCGAGCAGCGTATTTTAGCCATGCGCTTTTACAACGGCAAGACGCAGATGGAGGTCTCCGGCGAGATCGGCATTTCGCAGGCGCAGGTCTCGCGGTTGGAAAAAAACGCCATCAGCACCATCCGCAGAAACCTTTGACCGCTCCATAGCACAGCTTATGATAGGCTGTGCTATTTTTAATAATGCTTCTATCGCCGATCCACTTGACTTTCTCTGTCTCCCATGTAGAATGTTTAGGGTTCGGCAGTCTCTGCCGCACCGCTCACAGCAAAACACAGAACAGGAGTTGTTATCATGAAGTACGACGTTGCCATCATCGGCGCGGGCCCTGGCGGCATCTTCTCCGCCTACGAGCTGACGAAGCTCGCCCCCTCGCTTAGGGTCGCCGTTTTTGAAGCCGGCCACAGCCTTGAAAAGCGCCATTGCCCCATCGACGGCAAGAAGGTCAAGAGCTGCATCGGCTGCAAGAGCTGCTCGATCATGAGCGGCTTCGGCG
>DJRC01000009.1:836-4626 GCA_002437735.1 Oscillospiraceae bacterium UBA6370
GCGCGGGCGCGTTTTCGGACGGCAAATATAACATTACCAACGATTTCGGCGGCACGCTCTATGAGTACATCGGCAAGCAGCAGGCGCTCGACCTGATGCACTATGTCGACGAGATCAATATGCTCTACGGCGGCGAGGGCACCAAGCTCTACTCCACCGCCGGCTCGCAGTTCAAGAAGCTCTGCATCCAGCACAAGCTCAAGCTGCTCGACGCCTCCGTGCGCCACCTCGGCACCGACATCAACTATGTCGTGCTCGAGAATCTCTATAACGACCTCAAGAGCAAGGTCGATTTCTACTTCGATACCCCCGTGCAGGCGCTCGAGGCAAAGGACGGCGGCTTTACCGTCGTGTGCGCCGACGCGCAGTACGAGTGCGGCAAATGCATCGTCTCCGTCGGTCGCAGCGGCAGCAAGTGGATGGAGGGCGTGTGCCGCGTGCTCGACATTCCCACCAAGTCCAACCGCGTGGATCTCGGCGTGCGCGTCGAGCTGCCGGCGGTCGTGTTCTCCCACCTCACCGACGAGCTGTATGAGAGCAAGATCGTTTACCGCACCGAAAAGTTTGAGGACAACGTGCGCACCTTCTGCATGAATCCGCACGGCATCGTCGTCAACGAGAACACCAACGGCATCGTGACCGTCAACGGCCACAGCTACGAGGACGCGGCCATGCAGACCGAGAACACCAACTTCGCGCTGCTCGTCGCCAAGCACTTCTCCGAACCGTTCCACGATTCCAACGGCTACGGCGAGTCCATCGCCCGCCTTTCCAATATGCTCGGCGGCGGGGTCATCGTCCAGCGCTTCGGCGACCTCGTGCGCGGCCGGCGCAGCACGGTCAAGCGCATCGAGGAGGGGCTCGTCACCCCGACCCTCGCGGCGACGCCGGGCGACCTGAGCCTCGTGCTGCCCAAGCGCATCCTCGACGGCATCATCGAAATGATCTACGCCCTCGACAAGATCGCCCCGGGCACGGCGAACGACGATACGCTCCTCTACGGCGTGGAGGTCAAGTTCTACAACATGGAGGTCGCGCTCGACGAGCACCTCGAGACCGCGCACCGCGGCCTCTACGTCATCGGCGACGGCAGCGGCATCACCCATTCCCTTTCCCACGCCTCGGCCAGCGGTGTCTTTGTCGCGCGCGATATCCTCGCGTAGAACGCCGGTTAAGCGGCTCTCCAAAACACAAAAGGGACGGCAGCGAAGAGCTGCCGTCCCTTTTTGTATGAGACCGGAAGTCCGCCTGCTTACCCGACCTCTTTCCCTGTCCGAACATAGTATCCCTCCTCAAGCGCGGACACGGTCGCCACGGTACAGACCGCGGCGGCATAGCCCCTCCATAAAAAGGCAGGGTATAGCAGCGGAAGAAGAAAGAGCAGTCCCCCTGTCAGCTTATTCAGAGCCGTGTGCTCCGCGACGAGCCGTTTTTTCCGGAGAAATCCCGCCGCCATGTTCGTGAGCTTGACCGCAGTGATGCCGCCGCTCCACACGCAGAGCCATATGGGAAGCTCCATCGCTGGCAGGAGCTTGAGCAGGACGCCCACCGCAAAAGCGAAGTCGGCAGCCGTATCGAGCCGCGCGCCAAACGCGCTGACCGTTCCGGTCCTTCTCGCGACCGCTCCGTCGATCATATCCGTAAGCCCGCCGAGCAGATATACCGCATAAAAGCCCGCGGAAAACGCCGGAAACGTCAGCAGCAGAAGGCTCAGCAGGATGCGGCAGGCGGTTATCCGATTTGCCATAGCAAGCTCCATTTCATTTTTAGCTTCTGTTATCCTATCACAGTCCCACACAAATTGCCACCTCAAAACGGCGCAAAAAATTCCGACCGCTCACACGGTCGGAATTTTTTCATAGCGTTTTGCTCAGACCTTGAAGCTGTCCTTGAGCGTGACAGAGCGGTTGAACACCAAATGGTCGGCGGAGCAGTCCTTATTGTCCAGGCAGAAATAGCCCAGACGCATGAACTGGAAGCTCGGGGCTGTCTTACCCTTCTTCTCGGTCTTGTCATAGGCGGCGGCCACGTCGCGAAGGCGCGCCTCGACCTTGCAGCCGGTGAGCGTTTCGAGGGAGTCGGGGTTCATGCAGGCAAGGAAGTCCTTGTCCGCGCCGTCGGGCGCGGGGTCGCTGAACAGCTCGCTGTAAACGCGCACCTCGGCGTCGATGGCGGTGGCGGCGTCCACCCAGTGGAGCGTCGCGCCCTTGACCTTGCGGCCGTCGGCGGGATCGCCGCCGCGGGAGTCGGGGTCGTACTCGGCGGCAATCTCGGTCACATTGCCCTTCTCATCCGTCTCGTAGCCGACGCACTTGATCAGATACGCGCCCTTCAGACGGCACTCCGGACCGCCGGGGAACAGACGCTTATATTTGGGGATCGGCTCGGCCATGAAGTCGTCCGCCTCGATCCAGCACTCGCGGGAGAAGGTGATCTCATGCGTGCCGGCGGCGGGGTCGGTCGGGTTATTCTCGACCCGGAAGGTCTCGCTCTTGCCCTCAGGGTAGTTCGTAATGACGAGCTTCACCGGATGCAGCACGCCCATCGTGCGCTCGGCGGAGGCGTTGAGATCCTCGCGCAGGCAATGCTCGAGGAAGGCGTACTCCACCACGCTCGCGCTCTTGGCGACGCCGATGCGGTCGCAGAAGTTGCGGATGGACTTCGGCGTAAAGCCGCGGCGGCGCAGGCCGCAGAGCGTCGGCATCCGCGGATCGTCCCAGCCGGAGACGATGCCCTCTTCCACCAGCTTGCGCAGCTTGCGCTTGCTCATCACCGTGTGGTCGATGCCGAGGCGGGCAAACTCGATCTGGCGCGGCTTGCAGGGCACGGAGACGTTGTTCACCACCCAGTCGTAGAGCGGACGGTGCGCCTCAAACTCCAGCGAGCAGAGCGAGTGCGTAATGCCCTCGAGCGCGTCCTGAATGGGATGGGCAAAGTCGTACATCGGGTAGATGCACCACTTGTCGCCCTGGCGGTGATGGTGCATATAGCGGATGCGGTAGATGACCGGGTCGCGCATATTGAAATTGCCGGAGGCCAGGTCGATCTTCGCGCGCAGCGTGCGGCTGCCCTCGGGGAACTCGCCGTTCTTCATGCGCTCAAAGAGATCGAGGTTCTCCTCCACGTCGCGGTCACGGTACGGGGAGATGGCGGGCTTGCCGATGTCGCCGCGGTACTCCTTTGCCTCCTCTGGCGTCAGGTCGCAGACGTAGGCAAGCCCCTTCTTGATCAGCTCGACGGCATACTCATAGTCCTTTTCAAAGTAGTCGCTGCCGTAGAAGAAGCGGTCGCCCCAGTCGAAGCCCAGCCAATGGATATCCTCCTTGATGGCGTCGACGAACTCGACGTCCTCCTTGGTGGGGTTGGTATCGTCCATGCGAAGATTGCACAGGCCGCCGAAGCGCTCGGCGGTGCCGAAGTCGATGGTCAGCGCCTTGCAGTGGCCGATGTGCAGATAGCCGTTCGGCTCAGGCGGAAAACGGGTGTGGACCTGCTGACCCTGGAAGCGGCCACCCTCCGCAATATCCTCTTCGATAAAGGCGTCAATAAAGTTCTTGCCTTCGCTCTCGGCGACGGCGGCCTTGACTTCCTCAGCCATACTGAATCTTTCCTTTCTTCGCGCCTGCCTGCGGCAAGCAAAATAATGTCTGATTATAGTCCCTTTATTCCCTGTTTGCAACAATTTTATTGCATTCCTCGACAAGTTCTTCGCGCGTCGTCAGCGTGCCGAGCACGTCGAGCAGCGCCGCAGTGGACAGATGCTCCGGCAGCGTCAGCGCGCGCAGCAGCG
>DJRC01000009.1:4742-5377 GCA_002437735.1 Oscillospiraceae bacterium UBA6370
TTACGGTCGCTTCTTCTCCCTCAAAGGTCGCGCCCGCCGCGCGGAGAGCGGAAAGCAGCACTTCGGGCCGCATCCCCTCCACGCCGAGCTTGCCCTCCTTGCCCGCCCTGCGCTTGCGCCGTTCCTTACCGTACACATCGGGGACATAGGCGTGCAGCACACGGCCCGCCTGAATAGCTCCCTTGAGGCGGTTGCGGATCACAAAGCCCGCGCCGTCGGGATCGGTAAAGAGAATGATGCCGCGCGTCTCGGCGAGATGGCGCAGCAGCGCCGTCTTCTCGCGGTCGTTGAAGATGCCGAAGCCGCCCAGCTCCAAAACGGAGGCGTCCACCACCTGCAAAAGCGCATTTTTATCGTAGCGGCCCTCGACCACGATGACCTCTTGAATTTTCGGCTTGTCCATCGTCACACCCTCTGTGCGAGCTGCATGAGCAGCAGCTTCAGCTCGCCCTCGCGGTCGATGCCCTTTTCGCTCTTCATGCGCCGGTCGAGCTTCTGGCAGAGCGCCAGACTGTTCGCGCACCACTCGTGCGTCGTTTTCCGCGCTGCGTCGAGCAGCAGCCGCGCGGGATAGTCCGAGCGCATATTCCACAGGTCCATCAGCCAGAGCTTATCCTTGCCCGAATCGAGCGCGA
>DJRC01000005.1 GCA_002437735.1 Oscillospiraceae bacterium UBA6370
TCGGGCATCACGCCATAGAAGCCGGGAATGACCACGCTGCGGTCGCCTGCGGCGCGGCGCAGCGCCTCGTAGGTCGCGTCGGTGTCCACCGTGCCGTCGAAGCGGAACTTCACCCACTCGGCGGCGTCAAGGAACTCATAGCCGAGGTACTCGGCCATCAGCCGCGCGGAGAAGTATTCGCCGCGCGAGGCCAGCTCGTCCTTTTCGATTCCCTCCTGCATCTTCGCCCACAGGGCGTCGAAGCCGGGATCCAGGTCGAGTTTCAGACCGCAGTCGTGCGCGATCTCCAGATAGCGCGTGCGGATCATGTCGAAGATCTCCTCGCAGCTCACGCCGTATTTGATGTGCGCGGCGCAGAGGTACAAAAGGTCGGTGATCTTGTGGTCGCCGGAAAAGCGCTTGCCGGGCGCGGACACGATGACCACGCGGCGGGACTCGTCGGAATCGACAATGGCCTTGACCTTGGCGAACTGCTGGGCGTCGGCGAGCGACGAGCCGCCGAATTTCAGAACTTTAAGCATTTTCTTTACTCCTCCTCGATCCTTGCTAAGAATACCGGCTTGCCGCACGAGCGCGCGCGCTCGGCGCGCGCAAAGGCCTCGGCGACGGTGATGGGTTCGGTGCAGACGGTCTCGCTGCCCGTGCGCAGGTAGAAGCGGCCGGCCGCCGCGGAATTGTCGATGTGCTTCGCCTCGTGCCGCGAGACGTAGAAGCTCGGGCAGCCCTCGATGACGTCCACGCAGTCGCTCAGCACGCTGCTGCCGGTGGGATAGCCGCCCGCGCCCGCGCCGGAAAAGCTCAGCTCACCGAAGCGCGCGCCGCGCAGCGTGACGAGGTTGCCCGTGCCGTTCGTCTGCGCGACCGGCGACGCGGCGGGGAAGAGCGTGGGGCAGACAAAGGCGGAGACACGGTCCTCGTGCCGCTCGGCGCGGACAAAGAGCTTGCAGACCCTGCCCAGCTCACGCCAGGCGGCGAAGTCCTTTTCCTCCACGCTCGAGATGCCGAAGCAGGGGATCTCCTCCTCCCGCACCGACGCGCCGAAGGCGAGGTTCGCGCTGAGCACCAGCTTGCGCCGCGCGTCGTAGCCCTCCACGTCCGCGGTGGGATCGGCCTCGGCGTAACCGAGCGCTTGCGCCTCGCGCAGACAGGTGGTATAATCGACGCCGGAGGCCGTCATGGCCGAGAGCATATAGTTCGTCGTGCCGTTCAGGATGCCGCCGACAGCGGTGATCTCATCGAGCCGCGCGGCGCGGGAGAGGGACGTGAGCCACGGGATGCCGCCGCCCGCCGCCGCCGTGCAGCGTAGCGACACGCCGCATTCCCTCGCAAGCTCCAGCAGCTCGTCGTAGTGCGCGCACACGAGCTGTTTGTTCGCGGTGACGACGTGCTTGCCCGCGCGCATGGCCGCGCAGATATAACGGTAAGCTGGCTCCAGTCCGCCCATGACCTCGACCACGATGCCGACCGAGCGGTCGCGCACGATCTCGTCGAAATCGTTTGTCACGGTGCAGGGAAGCTCCGGGCGTGGACGGCGGGACAAAACGCTCGTCACGCGCAGATCGCTCCGCCCGAGCGTGAGCTCGTAGAAGGCCTTGCCGACGGTGCCGAAGCCGAGCAATGCAATGTTCATGGGGTGTGCCTGCCTTTCTCTCTGTATAATCCGCCAAGTATGGACGATTTGTGCAGTTTACACGGAAATGTCCGTGGTAGAAAAACACTTGACTTTTTGATGGGAACAATATAACATGGGCATTGTTGAAATGCAATAGGCAATCGAAAAAATATTTTGATATGGCAAATGAAGAAACCGAAAAGCGGAGGTATTTTGAATATGAACTATCAAAGCACGCGGAACGCGGCCCTCACCGCCTCGAGCGCCGAGGCGATCCTGAACGGCCTGGCCCCCGACGGCGGGCTGTACGCCATGCCGGCCCTCGCGGGGCTGGACTTCGACTGGAAGTGCTGCTTGACGCTCTCCACGCAGGGCATGGCGACGGAGATATTATGTGCGCTGCTGCCCGACTTCACGCACGCGGAGATGGAGCAGCTCGTCCGCGCGGCCTACACCGGCAGGTTTGAGACCGAGGACCTGACCCCCACCGTTCCGGTCGGCGAGGACACGGTGCTCGAACTGTTCCGAGGCCCCACGAGCGCCTTCAAGGACGTGGCGCTCTCGATGCTGCCACATCTGATGACGGCGGCAAAGAAGAAGTGCGGCGTGGACGATGAGATCTTGATCCTCACCGCGACCTCCGGCGACACCGGCAAGGCCGCGATGGAGGGCTTCTGCGACGTCGCGGGCACGAAGATCATCGTCTTTTACCCGGACGGCGGCGTGTCCGCCGTGCAGAAGGCGCAGATGGTCACGCAGGGCGGCGACAATACCTGTGTCGTCGCGGTACGCGGCAACTTCGACGACGCCCAGACCGCTGTCAAGCAGGTCTTTGCCAAGGTCGGCAGCGAAAATTTGCTCGCGGGCAAGGGCGTGCGCCTGTCGAGCGCGAACTCCATCAACATCGGCCGCCTCGCGCCGCAGGTCGTCTACTACTTCCGTGCCTACGCAGACCTTGTCCGCCGCGGTACGATCGCCGTCGGCGAGCAGGTGGACTACGTTGTTCCTACCGGCAACTTCGGCGACATCCTCGCCGGCTACTTCGCACGCGAACTGGGGCTGCCCGTCGGCACGCTCGTGTGCGCGTCCAACGCCAACAACGTGCTCACCGACTTCATCCGCACGGGCCGCTACGATAAAAAGCGCCCGTTCTACCTCACCAGCTCGCCCTCGATGGACATTCTGGTGTCGAGCAACCTCGAGCGCCTGCTGTTCCTGCTCTCCGGCGACGAGCAGCTGGTGGCGAAGCTCATGCGTCAGCTCACCGAGGACGGCGCGTATGAGGTGTCGGAGGAGCTGAAGGAGAAGATTCAATCCCTCTTCTGGGCGGGCTGCTGCGGCGACGCCGAGACGAAGCAGACCATCGGCAGAGTCTGGCAGGAGCATCATTATCTCTGCGACACGCACACAGCCGTGGCGTGGAACGTCGCGCAGCAGTACAAGGCGGCGAATCCCGGCCACGCGCCGGTCGTGGTGTTCTCCACCGCGTCGCCCTACAAGTTCCCCGCCGCCGTGCTCGAGGGCCTCGGCGAGAGGGCGGAGGGCGATGAGTTCGCCGTCATGGAGCAGCTCGAACGCCTGACCGGCGTTCCCGCACCGAAGAATCTCCGCAGTCTGCGCGAGCGCCCCGTGCGCCACACCGCCGTCCTCGACCGCGAGGAGATGCTGCCCTTTGTCCTAAAAAAGGCACAGGAAAAGAAGTGGTTCTGAAATGAAAAAGGAAGCGAAGGGGTCTCCCCCTTCGCTTCCCTTTTCTATATACATTCAGCCTATGAATTTCGGCACGATCACGCCGCGCGGCGCGTCGGGCGTCAGCTCAAAGGAGCTGCTGCCGAGCCGCTGCACCTCGCCCGCGGGATAGAGCCGCAGGAAGTCCTCCACTGTGGCGATCACGTCGTAGCCGTGGCTGCCGTGGCGGTAGTGCATCGGCACGATCACGCGCGGTGCGATGGCGTCCGCCACGCGCCTGGCGGTCTCCGCGTCGATGGTATAGAAGCCGCCGACGGGAAGCAGCAGCGCGTCGCAGCCGCGCAGCGGCGCAAGCTGCTCCTCGCTCAGCTCGTGGCCGAGGTCGCCGAGATGCACGACGCGCAGCCCCTCGGCGGCGAGGATGTGGATGGTGTTCGTCCCGCGCAGCGCGCCGCCCCGGTCATCGTGGAAGGTCTGGACGGTCTCCACCGTGAAGGGACTGCCCCCGCGCGGCGTGACCTCCACCGCCTCCACGAAGTCGTGGTCGCGGTGATGGTGCGAGCAGAGCACCTCGTTCGTGCTCGTGTGCAGCGGCGGATAGCTCTCCACATAATACGGGTCGAGCACGACGCGGTAGCCGCCGCTTTCGACGGCGAAGCAGGAATGGCCCAGCCAGGTGAGCTTCATAGGCGTTTTCTCCTTATCGGTTATTCTTCGTTTTTCGGCTCCTCGTCTGCGGGGAGCTTGCTTTTCTTTTTGCCGAGCCTGCCGAACGGTTTCTTTTTGCGCACCGCGCGCACGACGGCCACGGCGAGCGCCGCCAGCACCGCCAGGAACACAAGGTTGTTCGCGATGCCGATGGCAAGGTCCTCAAGGAATACGCCTGTGTCGCGCAGACCGTTCGTGAAGGCCCGCGCAATGCGCGCGCCGAAGGTCAGTGGCGCGCCCTCGTTCTCATCGAGCTTGTAGGTCTCGCTGAGCGTCAGGCTCACGGTGGCGTAATCTACCAGCGCGTCGTAGTGACGCAGCGTGCCAGAGAGGCTTTCGATCTCGTACTCCGTGTCGCTGATGGCGCTCTCGATGGTGATGATGTCCGCCATATTGTCCGCCTTGGAGAGCAGCTCCTGCAGACGCTCGAGCTTGATCTGCGCGGTCTTGAGACGGGAGTCGGTGTCGTAGTATTCCTCGGTGATGTTCTCCGCCGAGGAGGACATATAGGTGACGTGGCAGAGCGTGCCGACCTGCTCGCAGAAGTGCTCGTACTCCGCGGCGGGCACGCGCACGGTGAATTCGCCGTAGCGGTAGCCGCTCGAGCGGTTGCTTAGGCTCTTGCTCTCAAAGTAGCCGCCGCAGGACTTCACCAGCTCGGTGATGGCGGTCTCGCTCGTCGTGTAGTCCTGCGTCTGCACCTCGATGCTCGCGCGGTAGATCATCTTCGCGTCGCTCTGCAGGACCGTGCCGCCGGTGAGCGTCTGACCGTCGTCCCAGCCGTAGTCGGCGTCCGCCGTCGGGGCCTCCGGCTCGTAGGCAAAGCCGTTTTCCGCCTTGGCATAGTAGCTTTCGCTCGTCATCATGCTGTCCGCGCTGTCGCGCGGGGCTGCCTTGCTGCCACAGCCCGTGAGCAGGGCGAGCAGCATCAGCGCGCTGAGAAGGATTGCAAGTATTCTTTTCATCTTCATCTACCTCAAGATATGTGATTTGGGGTTCTCTGAAGGGTTTGACGCAAAGAAGCGGAAAAAGTTCCCATTCTTCTTATTTTTTCTCGGCTTCCAGCCGCGCGAAGGTCTCCAGCGCGGCGAGAATGCTGTGCTCCTCGCCCGCGGCGGCCGCATCCGCGCCGGCGGTGTAGGAGCCGACGCCGTGGGAAATGCACTCCCTCCAGCGCACGACGTTGTTGAGCACGCTCGCGCACTTCATGCCGCGCAGCCGCCCGACGGTCAGCAGCGCGGCGGTCTCCATGTCGCTGCCGAGCACGCCCTTTTTCGACCAGTATTCGTTGATCTCCTCGATGTCGTCGATGTAAAAGCTCTCGTGGCTGCGGATGATGCCGAGGCGGTGGGCGAAGCCCTGCGCGCGGATGCTTTCCGTCAGCGCGAGCAGCAGCTCCGTGTCCGGCACGGCGGGATAGCCCTCGCGCACATAGGCGCGGGAGGTGCCGTCGTCGCGCACCGCGCCGACGGCGATGAGCAGCTCGCCGGGAGCGATGTCCGTCTGTAGGGCTCCGCAGGAGCCGATGCGGATGGCGTGCGTCACGCCGATGCTGTACAGCTCCTCGACCGCGATGCCGGTCGAGACGCCGCCCATGCCCGTGGACATCGCCAGAATGCGCGCGCCGCGGTAGGTACCGACAAGGCTGCGGTACTCGCGGTTCATGCCGAGATCCTCGACCTCGCTCATGTGCGACGCGATGCGCTCGGCGCGCTTCGGGTCGCCGGGCAGGATGGCATAGCGGACATTCAGACTCTCGTCGAGCTGGATGTGGGGCTGTTTCATGGGTGCTTCTCCTCTCAGTGTGTGGGTTTCAAAAAGTTGGATGCGCCGTCACCGCTCCAGCAGGAAGCGCGCGACGCTTTCCATCGCCGCGGCGGCCTTGCGCAGGGGGAACATCTGAAAGACGTGCCACATCCCCTCGCTCACCTCGAAGCGGCAGGGAACGAGCGCACGCTCCAGCGCGTGACAGAGCATCTCGGAATCCGAATACAGGATCTCGTGATCGCCGGCTTGAATGAGCGTCGGCGGGAAGCCGGTAAGGTCGGCGAAGAGCGGCGAGAGATCGGGCGAGGCGTAGTCCCGCCCGCCGGCGTAGGCGGTGCGCACGGCCTCGATGTACTCCGGCGTGAGCATCGGGTCGCTCTCCGCGCGTTCGGCGTAGGACGCGCCCGACATGGTCATGTCCGTCCATGGGGACATCAGCACCAGCGCTCCGGGCAGGCGGCGGCCCGCCGCCTTGAGACGATGGCACAGCACGAGCGCGAGATTGCCGCCCGCGCTGTCGCCCGCGAGCACGATGTCCCGCGCACCGTAGCCGAGCAGCATGAGATGATCCCACGCGCGCAGCGCGTCCTCGACGGCAGCGGGGTAGGGATGCTCGGGCGCGAGACGGTATTCAAAGCTCAGCACGTCGTAGCCCGTGACGTGCGTGAGCTTGGACGCGAGCACGCGCGCGTAGCCGAGGTTGCCGCTCGTGTAGCCGCCGCCGTGGCAGTAGAGGATGGCGCGGCGGCTGCCGTGGGGGACCTTGAGCCGCATCCACGCGGCCTTCATGCCGTCGAGTGAAAATTCCTCATAGTCCATGCCGGCCATCGGCGCGGTCAGCCGGCCGAGGACCTCCTGACTGCGGCGTTGGTGCTCCAGCTCCTCCTCGGTCATGGTCTCGGGCGCACCGGCGCTGTGCAGCGCCTTGAGCGCGCGCATCAGCGGATCGAGGCGCGGACTCTCGGCCTCGTTTTTCTTCTTTTTCAGCGGAAGGTTCAGCTTGTTTTCCATCGTTATCTCCTGCCTGCGCTTGATTTTGCTGCCTGCATGATATCATATTTGCGTAAAAAAGAAAAGGAAAACCGTCATTTTTCTTGTGGTGCGCGCGCCGCTGTGCTACAATAAGCCATCCGATGCGGTGCCGCGCGGAAGGAGGAAACGACAATGGCGAAGCCCAACAGCAAATGGTACAAGCTCGACAGTGCGGGCATTCTCTACTCCGCGCTGCAAAAGGAGGAGTATTCCGCCATCTACCGCTTCTCCGCCCGGATGGAAAGGGAGGTCGATCCCGCTGCGCTCCAGCGCGCCATCGACCGCTGTATGCCGCGCTTTCCGAGCTTTGCCGTGCGCATCCGCAAGGGGCTGTTCTGGTACTATCTCGAGCCGAACCGCGCGCCCGGGCCGTTTTTGAAGGAGGACGTCTCTGACCCCTGCCAGCCCGTCCGCTTCCGTGAGGACAACGGCTGGCTCGTGCGCTTTTACTATTACCGTGAACGCATCTCCGTCGAGGTGTTCCACGCGCTGTCCGACGGCGGCGGAGCCATCGTCTTTTTCCGCACGCTCCTTGCCGAATACCTGCGCCAGACCGGCGTGGAGGTCCCCGCGGGAAACGGTGTGCTCGATCTGAACGAGCCGCCGCGCGAGGAGGAGCTGGAGGACGCCTACGCCCGCTACGCGGGCCGCCACGCCTTCGGCCTGCGGCGGCTGCCGAGGGCCTATCAGAATACCGGCACGCCGGAGCCGTTCTACACCTTCCATGTTACGATGGGCTTCGTGCCGCTCTCCCGCCTGCGCGAGCAGGCGAAGAAGTATAACGCCTCCATCACGGAATATCTCTCCGCTGTGCTCATCCACATCATTCTGGAAAAACAGAAGCGCGAGAGACCTTACCGCGAGCGCCCCGTGGCGCTGGCGGTGCCGATCAATCTGCGCGGCTTTTTCCCGAGCGAGACGCTGCGCAACTTCATCACCACCGTCCGCCCGTATATCGACCCGGCGCTCGGCGACTACACCTTCCCCGAGATCGTCTCGCAGGTGCGCCACTTCATGAAGCTGCACATCAACCGGCAGGAGCTGCAGGCGGCGTTCACCGGCAACGTCCGCTTTACGGAGAATTTTGCCCTGCGCCTCATTCCGGTCGTGCTCAAGAACCCGGTCATGGCACTCAACTACCGCCTGCTCGGCGTGCGCCCGTATTCCTGCACCTACACCAATCCCGGCGCGTTCACCGTGCCGCCGGAGATGGCGGCGCATATCCGCGGGGCGGAGGTCATTTTAGGTCAGGCGACCGTGCCGCGCTGCCACTGCGCCTCCATCAGCTACGGCGATACCATGGAGATCACCTTTGCCGGCACACAGGCGGAGACGGACACCGAGCGCGACTTTTTCAGCTTCCTCGTACGCGAGGGCATCCCCGTGCGCGTGGAGAGCAACCGCTGAAGAGCGGAGCGAAAGGACGAAAACGATATGTCATACTGTGTCAACTGCGGCGTGGAGCTGGACCCCGGCGCGGCGCGCTGCCCGCTTTGCGGCACGCCCGCCTGGAAGCCGGACCCCGACGCGCCGAGCTATTTTCCCACCAAGCCCGCCGAGGTGCCGCCCGCCTCGCGCCGCGCGGCGGCCGCCCTGCTCACGGCGATGCTCGCGTCGGTATCCCTGTGCTGCGGCGTGCTGAACCTGCTGCTGCCCACCGAGCGGCCCTGGTCGCTCTATGTCATCGGCGCGGCGGTAATGCTCTGGATCTGGTTCGTGCTGCCGATGCTCGCGCGGCGCATCCCCGTCTTCTTCCGCCTGACGGCGGACGTGGCCGCGGTCGGCGTGTATGTTTTTCTCATCTCCATCGACTTAAACGGCGGCGCATGGTTCCGCGGCCTCGCCCTGCCTGTTCTGGGTTGGGCCTGCGTGTTGGTGTTCCTGTTGAGTTTCCTGCTGCGCGGCGGGCGGCGGTCGCGCCTCTCGGCGATCGCCATGTGCATCGGCACGGCGGGCTTGATGGCTTTGGGCGTGGAATACTGCATGGACCGCTTTTTCCGTGCGGCGTGGCAGCCGACGTGGTCGCTCGTCGTGGTGGCCATCTGCGTCGGGCTCATCATCCCGCTGCGCGTCGTGCGCCGCGTGCCCTCGCTGCGCGAGGAGGCCCGCCGAAGATTCAATATGTGAAAAAGGGAAGACATGGCGCGCGCCATGCCTTCCCTTTTTTGGTGCCGGTGGTGGGACTCGAACCCACACGGAGTCGCCCCCGGCGGATTTTGAATCCGCTACGTCTACCATTCCATCACACCGGCGATAACAAAAGCTATTATAGAGGACGCCGCGCCGATTTGCAAGATAAATTTTTCCGGCGAAAAGCGCAAAAGGGGACTACCCTTTTTGTACGGCTTGTGCTATGCTATATTCTGTATCGGTAGATTATGCCCAAAGCGGGGCAAAGGAGGGGAAAGCATGGCGAACCACGGCAGAAAATTTGCCCGCGCGCTGGCGCTCGCGGCGCTTTGCCTGCTGCTCGGCGGCTGCGCGGTGAACGTCTCGACCGACAAGCTCTATGCCCTGCCGAGCCTTCCAGTGGAATACGCCTCGCTTGAAGCGGAGATCAACGCCCTGCTCTCCGACGGCGCGGAGCACGCCGCGCCCACCTCGGGCAGCAACCTCCAGAGTGTGCAGATGGTCGATCTCGACGGCGACGGCGTGGAGGAGGCGGTAGCCTTCTTCCGCAAGGCGACGGACGAGCGGCCCATGAAGATATACTTCTTCAAGTCCAACGGCGACAGCTACGAGCAGATGACTCTCATCGAGGGGACTGCCAGCTCGATCTACTCCATCGCGTACTACGACCTCGACGGCGACGGCCGCCGCGAGATCCTGGTTGGCTTCAAGAGCGGCACGGAGCTGCAGGTGCTCGCCGTCTACACCCTGCGCGGCAGCGAGCCGCTCAACCTGCTCACCACCGCCTACCTCCGCTACGCTGTGAGCGACCTTGACGGCGACGGCCGGCAGGAGCTGACGGTGCTCTACAGCGGCGAGGAGAACCGCTGCATGGCAGACTGCTACACCTGGGACGACCGCGAGCTGAGCTGCATCTCGACGCTCGAGCTGTCCTTCTCCGCGTCCGAGCTTTCGCGCGTGGCGGCGGGCGTTCTTTCGGACGGGCAGCGGGCGCTCTACGTCACCGGCGTGGCGGACAACAGCGTGGCGGCCTACGATATCCTAACCGTGAAAAACGGCGTGCTGCGCAATGTCGCGCAGAACACTGCCTCCTCTGCCGCGGACGGCGGCTTCCGCTTCCTCTCGCTCTACCCGACCGACATCAACGGCAGCGGCGTGATCGAGATCCCCGAGCCGGTCCCTTTCCCGCCGCTCGACGAGGAGAGTGAGATCTATTACCGCATCCTTTGGCGCGATTACGACAGCGCGGGAAAGAGCGAGGTCGTGTGCCGCACCTTCCACAACGCCGCCGACGGCTGGAGCCTGCTCCTGCCGGAGGCGTGGGACGAGCAGGTGTCGCTCCTGCGCACCGGAACGCCCGATGAAAACGCTGTCATTTTCTTCTGCCGCGGCAGCGACGGACAGCTGCAGCCGTTCCTGGAGATCTGCGCCCTCACGGGCGGCGCCCGCGAGGAGCACGCCAAGCGCGGCGACCGCTTTGTGCTCGCCCGACAGGTCGAGACCGTTTACACCGCCGAGCTCCTGCCCTGCGACGACTGGGACGGCGCGGTCGACGAGGAGACCGTGAAGAAGAGCTTCAGCCTGATCGTCGCCGAGTGGACGACGGGCGAAAACTGAGAAAGGAACCGAGATACGATGAAAAAAGTGTTGGTCCTGGAAGATGAATCCAGCATCCGCAGCTTTATCGTCATTAACCTTATCCGCGCCGGCTATGAGGTCGTGGAGGCCGAGACGGGCGAGGAGGCGCTGGAAAAGCTCAGCGAGAATCCCGATGTGCGCGTCACGCTGCTCGACATCATGCTGCCGGGCATTGACGGCTTTGAGGTCTGCCGCCGCGTGCGCGCGGCCTACCCGCACATCGGCATCATCATGCTCACCGCCCGCTCGCAGGAGATGGATAAGGTCACGGGCCTGATGACCGGCGCGGACGACTACGTCACCAAGCCCTTTTCCCCCGCCGAGCTGACCGCGCGCGTGGACGCGCTGCTGCGCCGCGCGGGCGACGCGCCGCTCGTCAGCGCCTCGGTCGGAGAGATCTCCCAGCCGCCGTTTCTGCTGAACATGACCGACCGCGTGGTGGAGAAAAACGGCAAGCGTCTCAAGCTCACGCAGCTCGAATATCAGATCATGAAGCTCTTCATGGAGAATCCCGACAAGGCGCTCACCCGCGAGGAGATCCTCGACACGGTCTGGGGCCGCGGCTACTTCGGCGAGGTGAAGATCGTGGACGTCAACATCCGCCGCCTGCGGCTGAAGATCGAGGACGACGCGCAGGAGCCGCGCTACATCGCCACCGTCTGGGGCACGGGCTACAAGTGGAGCACAGACTGAATCCCGGAACAGGGACGATTTGAAGCAGAAAGGAAGTGACCGCCATGCCCGCCATGCGCGGCTTGCGCATCCGCGGCCTGCGCCAGCGCTGGCTCGTGAACGCCGTGCTGCCCATCATTCTGGTGGTCATCGCCATCGTTACGGTCTATACCCTCGGCGTGCGCCGGACCTACTACAGCGCCATGCGCTCGGGCCTTGAGACCCGCGCCCGCGTCGCCGCCGACAATTTTTCGAGCTACGGCCTTAAGAGCTACAGCGAGTATTTCCGCTACGCCTCCATCACGGCGGAGACCTTTGAGGAAAAGGATCAGCTCGAGCTCCAGTTCATCAACGTCAACGGCCGCGTGCAGGTGTCGAGCTACGGCCTGACCGCCGGCACGCAGCCGGGAACGAGCGATGTGACCGAGGCCGTTGCCACCGGAAAGCCGGCAAGCTTCGAGGGCCTTGACCCGCAGACGGGAGAGAAGATCCTCTCCGTCTCCGCGCCGCTCCTGTTCAACGGCCGTGTGATCGGCGTGCTGCGCTACGTCACCGCGCTGCACGAGGCGGACCGCAGCGTGCTCGTCAGCATGGCGGCCGCCATCGGCGTCGCGCTGCTGTGCGTGGGTCTTGCCATCTTCTCCAACGCCATCTTCATCAACAACGTCGTCGAGCCGGTCGCCGTCGTGTCCGACGCCGCGCGGCGCATCTCCGCCGGCAGCTACGGCATCCTGATCGACAACCACTACCGCGACGAGCTGGGCGAGTTGGTGGACAACATCAACGATATGTCGCTCAAGATCTCGCAGTCCGAGAAGATCCAGCAGGAGTTTGTCTCCTCCGTCTCGCACGAGCTGCGCACGCCGCTCACCGCCATCAACGGCTGGGCGGAAACGCTCGCCGCCGATCCCGGCGCGAATCCGGAGCAGACGCAGCGCGGTCTCAACATCATTGTCAAGGAGTCCCGCCGTCTGACCACCATGGTCGAGGAGCTGCTGGACTTCACCCGGATGCAGGACGGGCGCTTCACCCTGCGCGTGGAGGAGACCGACCTGCTCGCCGAGCTGGAGGACGCCATCTTCACCTACCGTGAGATCTTCAGCCGGGAGGGCATCGAGCTGCGCTACGAGTGCGCGGACGACCTGCCTTCCATCATCGCCGACGGCGAGCGCATGAAGCAGGTCTTCTGCAACGTGCTCGACAATGCCGCCAAGCACGGCGGCAGCGGCAAGCGCATCGACGTGTCCGTGGCGGCCGAGAACGGCAGCATGGTCATCCGCGTGCGCGACTTCGGCCCCGGCATCCCGGTCGAGGAGCTGCCCTACGTCAAGCAGAAGTTCTACAAGGGCTCGTCCAAGGCGCGCGGCAGCGGCATCGGCCTCGCCGTGTGCGACGAGATCATGCGTCTGCACAACGGCACGTTCGACATTGCCAACGCCCCGGGCGGCGGCGCGGTCGTGACCATGACGCTTCCTATGGGAAAATAAATTTTAGAACAACTGTTGCAATTTTATAAAAAGTATGATACCATCATGGCAAGGAGAAACCTACATGGCAGAGCAAAACCAGACAAAACCAAAATTCCGCACCTCCATCGGCGGTCAGGCGCTCATTGAGGGCATCCTCATGCGTGGGCCGGAAAAGCAGGCCATCGTCGTCCGCTCCAAGGAGGGGCTGATCGAAAAGGTCGAGGAGCTGAAGCTCATCCGCGACCGCTATCCCATTCTCGGTCTGCCCGTGCTGCGCGGCGCTGTGACCTTTGTGGACTCCATGGTCCGCGGCGTGAAGGCGCTGATGTACTCGGCGGATTTCTTCCCCGAGGAGGAGGGCGAGCCGTCGAAGCTCGACCGATGGCTCGAAAAGAAGCTTGGCAGCGAAAAGCTGCAGAAGCTCGTCGTGGCGCTGGCGGTCGTGCTGTCGCTGGGCTTGACCGTCGGCCTTTTTATGATCCTGCCGACCTTCCTCGCGGGCCTGCTCGGGCGCTTTATCCCGAACGTGGTCGTGCACAATCTGGTCGAATCCGTCATCAAGCTGCTGATCTTCTTCGGCTACCTGCTCCTGTGCTCGAAGCAGAAGGACATTCAGCGCGTGTTCCAGTACCACGGCGCGGAGCATAAGACCATCTTCTGCTACGAGGCGGGCCTGCCGCTGACGGTGGAGAACTGCCGCATCCAGCCGCGCCACCATCCGCGCTGCGGCACGAGTTTTCTGTTCGTGGTGGTCGTGGTGTCTATCCTCGTTTCAAGCGTGGTGTTCAGCTTCGTCGACTGGCGCAATACCTGGGTGCGCATCGCATTGCACCTGCTGCTGCTCGTGCCGGTCGTGGGCGTGACCTACGAATTCAACCGCTACGTCGGCGGGCACGACAATCCCGTGACGAACGCGCTGGCAAAGCCCGGCCTTTGGCTCCAGAACTTCACCACCAACGAGCCGGACGACAGTATGCTCGAGGTCGCCATCCGCGCGATGGAGCTGGTCATTCCCGAGCAGAAGGGCAAGGACGAGTGGTAAATGGCCATCAAGTACAACGACCTCTATATGGACCTGCGCAGGCGCCTGCGTGAGGCGGGCGCAGAGGACGCGACGCAGGCGGCGCGCGAGCTGGTCTGCACCGCGTCGGGTAAAACGAAAAACGAGCTTCTGCGCGACGGGCTGCTCTACGCCTCGCCCGAGGTCGAGCGCTCGGCGTATTCTCTGTGCGCGCGGCATTTGGCGGGCGAGCCGGTGGCCTATCTCATCGGCGAGTGGGAGTTTTACGGTCTAGGACTGGACATTTCGCCCGCCGTGCTCATCCCGCGCCCCGACACCGAGGTGCTGGTGCAGACGGTCGTCCACGAACTGGACTCCGGCGCGGACTGCCGCGTGCTCGACCTGTGCGCGGGCAGCGGCTGCATCGGCCTCGCCGTCGCCAGTCAGGTGCTGCGCAGCCGCGTGCTGCTCGGCGAGTGGGACGAGGAGGCGCTCAAGGTCTGCCGCCAGAATATCCGCCGCAACCAGCTCTCGGCCCGCGTGACGAGCCTTCGCATGGATGCGCGCGAGAAGCCCTCGCGCCAGCTCGGCGAGTTCGACTGCATCGTTTCCAACCCGCCCTATATCCCCACGGCGGACATTGAAACGCTCGACCCCTCCGTGCGCGACCACGAGCCGCACCTCGCGCTCGACGGCGGCGCGGACGGATTGGATTTCTACCGCGTCATCGCGGATAAATGGCGCGACGCCCTCGTGCCGAACGGCCTCATGGCCTTCGAGGTCGGCATCGGGCAGGCGGACGAGGTGCTGCGCATCATGCGCGCGAACGGCTTCGGCGATATCCAGATCGTCCGTGACCTGCACGGCATCCCCCGCGTGGTCTACGGGCGGCTTTGCAAAGAGATCTGAGTAAAAATTTTAAGATAGAGAAGCAGAAACAGGAGGATGAACCAATGGCAGCAGAGAAAGTGACTAAGGCAGCGCCCACCGCGCCCAACGCCGACAAGAAGCGCGCCATCGAAACGGCGATGGCACAGATCGAAAAGCTCTACGGCAAGGGCTCCATCATGCGCTGCGGCGACGAGCAGGCCGCGAACGTGGAGTCCATCTCCACCGGCTCGCTGGCGCTCGACCTCGCGCTCGGCATCGGCGGACTGCCCAAGGGCCGCATCGTGGAGATCTACGGTCCCGAGTCCTCCGGTAAAACGACGCTCGCCCTGCACGTTCTCGCGCAGGCACAGAAGGCGGGCGGCGAGGTCGCGTTCATCGACGCCGAGCATGCGCTCGACATCGGCTACGCCCGCGCCCTCGGCGTGAATGTGGAGGATATGCTCGTCTCCCAGCCGGATACCGGCGAGCAGGCGCTTGAGATCACCGAGGCGCTCGTGCGCTCCGGCGCGATCGACGTCATCGTGGTCGACTCCGTCGCCGCGCTCGTGCCGCGCGCGGAGATCGAGGGCGAGATGGGCGACAGCTTCGTCGGTCTCCACGCCCGCCTCATGTCGCAGGCGCTGCGTAAGCTCGCCGGCGCGATCAACAAGACCAACTGCATCGTCATCTTCATCAACCAGCTGCGCGAGAAGGTCGGCGTGATGTACGGCAACCCCGAGGTCACCACCGGCGGCCGCGCGCTGAAGTTCTACGCGAGCGTGCGCATCGACGTGCGCCGCATCGAAACGCTCAAGAACGGCAGCGAGATGATCGGCAACCGCACCCGCGCCAAGGTCGTGAAGAACAAGATGGCGCCCCCGTTCCGCGAGGCAGAGTTCGACATCATGTACGGCGAGGGCATCTCCATGCTCGGCGAGCTGATCGACCTCGGCGTCAAGCTCGACCTTGTGCAGAAAAGCGGCTCGTGGTACTCCATGGGCGAAACGCGCATCGGACAGGGCCGCGATTCCGCCAAGCAGTACCTGCGCGACAACCCCGAGATCGCCGCGAAGCTCGAATCCGATATCCGCCGCGATTTCCACAAGCTCATGAGCAACCAGTCCAAGATCGCCGCCCGCGCTGCGGGCCGTGCCGTGGACGTCAGCGCCGACGATTTTGAGGGCTGATGAAGGTCGAGCGCATCGAACGATCGAAGCATAAGCAGGAGCGCGTTCTCGTGTATCTGGAGGGGGGAGACCTCCTCCGGATCACCGAGAGCGAGCTTCTGCATTTCGGCTTATATGTGGGGCTGGACATTTCGCCCGAGACTGTGGTACAATTACAAAAATGCGGCGCGCGCAGCGAAACGCGCGTGCGCGCCGCCAATATGATCTCCGCCCGCCCGCTCTCGAAAAAGGAGCTGACGCGCCGCCTTGTGCAGAAGGGCGCCGGGGCGGACGACGCCGACGCGGCGGCGGAATATCTCGAGGAGATCGGCGCACTGGACGACGCGGCCTACGCCGCCATGCTCGTGCGCCATTACAGCGTGCAGGGCTACGGCCCCGCCCGCATCCGCGACGAGCTGTACCGCCGCGGCGTGCCGCGCGAGCTGTGGGACGCGGCGCTGGAAACGGCTCCCGACGCGCAGGAGACGCTTGCGCGCGTCATTGCGTCGAAAACGAGGGGGAAGCCCCTAAACGAAAAGGATTATAAACGCTTGTCAGACGCTCTGCTGCGCCGCGGCTTTTCGTGGGGTGAGGTCAAGACCGCCCTGCGGACGGCGGGCGCGGCGCGGCCGGACGCGGACGACGGGCTGTGACCGAAAACGATTTTTGCCGCCGGTGCGCGGCGGACGGGAAGAGGACTATGGCATACAAACTTCACTTTATTTCGCTCGGCTGCGCGAAAAATATGGTCAACTGCGAGCAGATGATGGCCCTGTGCCGCGATGCCGGCATGGAACTTTGTCCGTCGCCCGAGGGCTGCGACGCCGCCGTGGTCAACACCTGCGGCTTTCTCTCGAGCGCGAATGAGGAGGCCATCGAGAACATTCTCGCCATGGTGGAGCTGAAAAAGGCCGGCAAGCTCAAGAAAATTCTGGTCACCGGCTGCATGACGCAGCGCTATCAAGGCGAGGTGGCAAAGGAGCTTCCCGAGGTGGACGGCATTCTCGGCACCGGCAGCTACAAGGACATTGTGGACGCGGTCGAGACCGTCATGGCGGGCGGCAGCGTTAGCCGCTTCGACGACATCAACGCGCCGGTCGATGAGTTCGGCCGCGTGCTCACCACGCCGGGCCACTACGCCTTCCTGCGCATCGCGGAGGGCTGCGACAACTGGTGCGCCTTCTGCATCATCCCCAAGCTGCGCGGCAAATACCGCTCCCGCACGATGGAGCATGTTCTCGCCGAGGCAAGGCAGCTCGCCGATTCCGGCGTCAAGGAGCTGATCGTCATCGCGCAGGACATCACGCGCTACGGCATGGACTGGGACGGCAAGCCCCATTTGGCCGACCTTTTAGAGGAACTTTGCAAGCTCGATTTCCATTGGATCCGCCTGCACTACCTCTATCCCGAGTGGATCGACGACCGCTTGATCGACGTGATCGCCCGCGAGGACAAAATTCTGAAATACCTCGACATTCCGCTCCAGCACTGCAACGATAAGATCCTCAAGAAGATGAACCGGCGCGGCGACAAGAAATATCTCTGCGCCCTGCTCGATAAGCTCCGCAGCCGCATCCCCGGCCTCGTGCTGCGCACGTCCATCATTGCGGGCCTGCCCGGCGAGGGGGAGGAGGAGTTCGACGAGCTGTGCGATTTCCTGCGCGAGCAGAAGCTGCTGCGCGCGGGCGTGTTCCCCTATTCCCCCGAGGATGGGACGCGCGCGGCAAAGATGGAGCGCGTCGACTCCGATGAGGCGGCCCGCCGCGCCGAGCGGATCGTGGACATCCAGAGCGAGATCATCGACGCGTGGAACGACGAACGCCAGGGCGATGTGATGGAGGTTCTCTGCGAGGGCTTCGATGGGCAATCCATGCTCTTCGTCGGCCGCAGCTACGCCGAGTCACCGGACATCGACGGGCGCATCTACTTCTCTGCCTCGCGCGAGGTCGCGGCGGGCGAGTTCGTGCCCGTGCGCATCACCGGCGCGATGGACGGCGAGCTGACCGGCGAGCTGGCCGAGGAATAAGACGCCGCGCGGACGCGGCAAAATAGCAAACACCGGCGCGCGAGCGCCTTGAAAGGACTGTTCACAGATGACGACTGCCAATAAGCTCACCCTTGCGCGGGTGGCGCTGATCCCCATATTTCTTGTGATCCTGTATCTGGATTTCCCCTATGCGCGTTACGCCGCCTTCGGCGTGTTCGTGGCTGCGTGCCTCACGGATTTCGCGGACGGTTACATCGCCCGCCACTACAACCAGATCACGAATTTCGGCAAGTTCATGGACCCGCTGGCGGACAAGGTGCTCGTCATGGCGGCCATGTGCTACCTCGTCGAGATCGGACAGATGCCCGGCTGGTGTCTGGCCATCGTGCTGCTGCGCGAGTTCGCGGTCTCCGGAATGCGGCTCGTCGCCGTCGAGCAGGGCCGCGTGATCGCCGCGGCGTGGTCCGGCAAGGTCAAAACGGCCTCGACCATGATCTGCCTCTGCGCGATGCTGCTCAACATTTTCAGCGCTTACGCGTGGTTCGATCCCCTGTGCAATGCCGTCATCGTGCTGACCACCGCCTATTCCGGCATTGAGTATTTCGTTAAGAATATTGACGTGTTCCGCGAGCCGGACTGAAACCAAGTTAATTTTGCTCTGAAAAGGAGTTTCTGTATGTACCTCTACAATTCCGCCACCCACAAAAAGGAAGAGCTCAAGACCCATACCCCGAACCATGTCGAGATGTACACCTGCGGCCCGACCGTCTATCACTTTGCCCACATCGGCAACCTGCGCAGCTACATCATGGAGGATGTGCTGGAGAAGTACCTCCGCTTCGCGGGCTACAGCGTCAACCGTGTTATGAACATCACCGATGTCGGCCACCTCACGAGCGACGCCGACGAGGGCGAGGACAAGATGCTCAAGGGCGCCAGGCGCGAGCACAAGTCCGTCATGGAGATCGCGCAGTTCTATACCGACGCATTTTTTGAGGACTGCCGCAAGCTCAACATCAAGCGTCCTGACGTCGTGCAGCCCGCCACCGGCCTCATCGACGATTATATCCGGATCATCACCAAGCTGCTCGACACCGGCTACGCCTACCTCGCCGGCGGCAACGTCTACTTTGACACGAGCAAGCTGGACCGCTACTATATCTTCAACGACCACAACGAGGAGGACCTCGCCGTGGGCGTCCGCGAGGGCGTGGAGGAGGACACGAACAAGAAGAACAAGAACGACTTCGTTCTCTGGTTCACCAAGTCCAAGTTCGAGGATCAGGCGCTCAAGTGGGATTCTCCCTGGGGCGTCGGCTATCCCGGCTGGCACATCGAGTGCTCCGGCATTTCCATGAAGTACAACGGCGAATACCTCGACCTGCACTGCGGCGGCGTGGACAATGCCTTCCCGCACCATACGAACGAGATCGCCCAGTCCGAAAGCTACCTCGGACATCCTTGGTGCCCCCACTGGTGCCATGTTGCCCACCTCAATACAACGGACGGCAAAATGAGCAAGTCCAAGGGCGAATTTCTGACCGTTTCCCTGCTCGAGCAGAAGGGCTACGACCCGCTGGCCTACCGCTTCTTCTGCCTGCAGAGCCACTACCGCAAGAGCCTCGTGTTCACTTGGGAGAATCTGGACAACGCCGTGCTCGCCTACAACAAGCTCCTCGCGAAGATCGCCAACCTCAAGGACGAGGGCGGCGTGGACGAGGCCGTGCGCGCCGAGTACCGCGCGAAATTCTCCAAGGAGATGGACAACGACCTCAACACCGCCATGGGTGTCACCGTGCTCTACGATGTGCTCAAGGCCAAGACGAGCGGCGCGACCAAGCTCGCGATCATCGCTGACCTCGACGAGGTCCTGAGCCTTGACCTCATCGCCAAGGCCGCCGCGCTGCGCGAGAAGAACGCCGCGGCCGCCGCGCAGAGCGCGGGTACGTTCACCGTCGTCGCCGAGGACGGCACGCCGGACGAGGCCGTCGAGGCGCTGATCCGTCAGCGTGCCGACGCCAAGAAGGTGAAGAACTTCGCCGAGGCCGACCGCATCCGCGACGAGCTGAAGGCACAGGGCATCGAGGTGACCGACGTGCCGAACGGCGCGAAGTGGAAGAGGGTATAACGAATGAACAAAGGGGGTATTCTCTACCGTAGAGAATACCCCCTTTGGAACCCCAAGAGAGCGCAAGGGCTGCGCCCTTGACCTGACACATTGTAAGCCTAACAATAGGACAACTGCACGCGCTGCGCAAAGGAGTGCGTGCAGTTTCTTGTTGCCGCTTTCGATCTGGCGCTCTCCTTGCGGCCGCTGCCGCTCTGCGGCGGGGTAACAGAAAATTATCTTGCGGCGGCTTCCAAGGCGGTCAGAATTTCCTCGTGCATTTTCTCAAGCTCGCCCTGCTCCAGATGGACGAGCGCAGCAGCCGCGCCCGATGCCAGCGTGATGATTTTCGTCCGATAGGACGAGCGGGCGAAGCTCCGCCCCCGCATGGCTTCCTTTGCTGCGGACAAGGTATCCGTCAAGACCTGCGAGAGAAATGCAGGATCTTTTGCTCCCTCATTTCGGGAGAGGAACAGCAGCTTGCTGTGCATTTTCAGAAAATAAAGCTGATAGGTTCCCATACGTCCATTCCTCCCTTTTTAACAATTTTACTATCATCCGATAGTAAAATCAAAAGGAACAAACGATAGTAGCTATACTTTTTGAGAGGTGATAGCTATGTATCGTTCCCGCTTGCGCGACCTGCGTGAGGACCATGACTTGACGCAGAAGGAGGTCGCTGCCCGGCTCAACATCGACCAACGCACCTACAGCAACTACGAGACAGGAAAACGCGAAATGCCGATCTCCCATTACTGCACGTTGGCTCTGTTTTACAAGACGAGCATTGACTATCTGCTCGGCCTGACAGACGAAGAGAGGCCCTACCCGCGCAGGAAATGACCTCCGCATCTCCGCAGTATTTTTCTTCCCCTTGCGCCGCGCGCGGGAACGGCGTATAATAACCTTGCGGTTTGGCCGCGCAAAAAAGAAATTTCGGGGCTGTCGCCCCGTCACACAGGAGGACATTGCCATGCGCAGGATTCTTGTCGTCATTGATATGCAGAACGACTTCATCGACGGCTCGCTCGGCACGAAGGAGGCGCAGCAGATCGTTCCGCGTGTCGTGGAGAAGATGAAGGAGTACGACCCGTGGAACATCTACCTCACGCGCGATACGCATTACGAAAACTACCTCGACACGCAGGAGGGACGCAACCTGCCCGTCGAGCACTGCATCGAGGGCACCCACGGCTGGCAGCTCAACGATGCGGTCGCCAGGGCTGCGGAGAAGGCGACCGTCATCGACAAGCCCACCTTCGGCTCCAACCGGCTCGCCGGTCTCCTAATGACCGAGCGCGCGCAGGAGGCGCTGGAGATCGAGCTGGTCGGCCTCTGCACCGACATCTGCGTGGTGTCCAACGCGCTGCTCTTTAAGGCGGCGATGCCCGAAGCGCCCATCACCGTGGACGCGCGCTGCTGCGCCGGCGTCACGCCGGAGAGCCACCGCCACGCGCTCGAGACGATGAAGATGTGCCAGATCAAGGTCATCAACGACTGAGAAAAGAGAAAAAAGGAAGCGTTCCGCTTGCGGGACGCTTCCTTTTTTTCAGCTCTCCATGTGCCTGCCGAGGAAGGAGGCGATGGTCTGCGCGAGCTTGTACTCCGTCTCGCCGACATGGTTCTCGCCCTCGTTTTCCACAAACAGCACCAGCCCCAGCGCGTCGCCCTCGGAAATAATGGGCGCGGCAATGGCGGCGCAGCAGCGGTCGAGCGTGTCGGTGACGTAGACGCTGCGCTCACCGCCCTGTGCGCGGTAGATGGCGCGGTTCTCCATGATCTGCTCCAGCTCGGCGCTGATGCGCTTGCCGATCAGATCGCGCCGCGCGCTGCCCGCCGCGGCCACCACGCTGTCACGGTCCGTCACGGCGACGGTCAGGCCGGTGGTTTTGTTGAGCGTCTCGCAGATCTGCGCGGCAAACTCGTCCACACCGCCCATGAGCGAGTATTTCTTGAAGATGACCTCGCCCTCCTTGCTCGTGTAGATCTCCAGTGGGTCGCCGTCATTGACAACATTGACACGAAAAACCTTGTCCTCATGGTTTTTTGAGGACTGGATCAGCACATTTTCGATATTTTCCGTGCCCGACTTAAAATTTGCGGCATCCTCCGTTTCTGCGAAGAGGATTCCGCAGCGCAGCAGCGTGTCGATGTCGGCTTGCAGCCTAATCTCCAGATGATCTTCAAAGACTAAAATTTTATCAATCAGCAGCTCCAGATCATTCCGTTCCAGCTTATCCTTTTCCAGAATGTCGTGAAAGACGTCGATGGCAGTTTTGGCTGCACGGTTGACTTGAATGATGGTGTTGCGCTTGTCGGAGAGCAGGTCAATCTGATGGTTGATACCCTCGATTTTTTTCTGGAGTTCCACCTCCATCTCATCGTAGGTCTCCTCCAGCAGAGATTCCTGCTCCGGATGCTTCATGATATCTCGGATGCGCTGGCGCTTGGTAGCTTTCAGCTCATCTCGCAGTTCCTCCAGCACCTCAGCCAGATGGTCGGCAGACTGCTCGGTCTCCACGACATGATCATTTTCTTTTGCGATGTCCTCGTTCAGCTTTGCCAGCATTTTCGACGAGTTTTCCTTGACCAACTTTATATAAATTTTCAGAAGCTCGTCAAGCTTGTCCACGCGGACATGGTGGGAGGTACAGCCGGCAAGTCCGCATCGATGGTATGCGCCGCAGGTGTAAGCTGGTTTCAGATTGCTGCGGCTCATGGAGAACATAGGACTGCCGCAATCACCGCAGACGAGGAAACCGGAGTAGAAGTTATCATACTTTTTCACGCCGCGATAGTTGGAGCGTGTACGCTTTTCCCGCAGCGCACGGGTAGTGGCAAAAGTACGATAATCGATGATGGGCTGATGATGACGTTCGATGACGATATGCTCGGCTTCATCCCGACGGACGTCTTTCCCGTTGATTTTTGCACGGACGTATTTGCCTTGACGCAATGTGCCGATATAGAAATCGTTGTCGAGAATGCTTTGTACGCTGATAATACTCCACGCAGCTTTGATCACACGTTTCGTGGTTTTGCCTTCAGTTTCTTTCCGCATTTGCTCAGACATTCTCGGTGTGGGAATCCCCTGCTCCGTCAAATAGTTGGCGATGCGTTTATAACCCCAACCTTCCTCATTGTATAGCTGAAACACCTTGCGGACGATATCGGCTTCGGTGGGGACGATCTCAAATTCCTTGCGCTTATTCACGATATAGCCATAGGGCGCAGCACAGATCCATTGACCGTCTGCTTGGCGGCGCTTGATCACATTCCGCACCTTTTTTGAGGTGTCGGTCACGGGCATTTCATTGAGCAGGAATTGGAACTGGATCTTCAGCCAGTCATCGTCGTTGGGGAAGTCGATACCGTCACCGATGGAGATGATGCGTACCCCTGCGTCCCGCAGATCTTCCAGCTCTACCAGACCGCGGCTGTTACGGCGGGAGAAGCGGGAGAAATCCTTAACGATCAAAATGTCGTACTTGTGGTGCATCAGTTCCTTGCGCATCCGCTGATAACTTTCCCGCTGTTCGAAGGTATAGCCGGAGCGGTCACGGTCTTCATAGAAGGTCAGTGTGCTATGGGGAAAGCGTTCTTTTACGAAATCACCGATAATGGCTTTCTGATTTTCGATGGATATATTATCCCTGTCCAGCTCATCGTCCACCGATATTCGTGTGTATCCCGCAATGTCGAATCGTTCGATCATGGTCATTCACCCTTTAAGTACTTTGCAGTCTCGTGGTCAAAGTTTGGAATAAGTTCATGCTCCATTTAACACGACTCCATTCTGTCAACTTTGTTTTGCGCTTCAAATTATATTTACAGATAACATTGTATTTCGCGTGCTTGAAAATTGCAACGGTTATTTTGAAGGAAAAATATGGAGGAAGCCGACGCCTCCTCCACGGTCGCTTACATCTGCATAGCCATTGCGGCAGCTTTTTCCGCTTGAACTTCCTTCTCTGCGGAACGGCGGCGATTGTAAAGTAAAAGGCCGCGTGTATTTTCGTATAGGTCTTGCTTTCCTGACATGTATACGGCGACCAGATATTTTTGATCGTGGTATTGTTTGTACAACGGTCTCAAGGATTCACGCAGCTCGGCATCGTTCTTTTCAGCGTTTGCCAACCAGATCCCGACAACCTTGCGATCTTCATTTACCGTCATGTGCAATGGGCATCACCTCGTTCTAAAAACATTCCCCTCGCAGGAGGAAAATATTCACAGTGCCTGCTGCCGGGCTTGTGTCTGTTCATTTGTATGAGCGTCCGGTTCCGCCGTGGCCTTGTGTTCTTTTGCTGCAATGACTGTTCCAACCATCATGCCAATCGCCGTGCCGGGATTTTGCGCCATTAGCCTCCGTTTTACGGCGCTGTTCCTCCAGATCATCGCCACCGGAATTTAGGGCACATGGTTCAGCAAGAGATTTCCTTGGCGGGCGGATGCCCTTCTTCCATAATCTGTGTCAAATCTCAATACGTTTGGGCCTAAAAGAAAGTCATAGATGTTTACTTCATCATAGTGGAGCGAAACGATGCCCTTGATAGGAAAGCGGAGGCCGAAGCAAACATGCTTTGGCCTCCGCGTCTTGCATTTTGCAGCTGGTTGCGAAATTACCCAACTTGGCTATATTTTATTAGTATACTTCTTATTTGATCTCCTGCTCCAAGGCGTCAAATTCCGGCGTGGAAAAGAACTCGGACAGTGTGATTTCAAGACCATCACAGAGCTTCTTGATGGTCACAATACCCGGATTTTTGCTCTCGTCATTGAGAATGCTCTTGATGGTTGCCTGCGGAACGGCAGACAGATTGGCCAAACCGTTTGGCGTGATCTTCCGTGCGGCACATAGCTGACGAATGCGGAAAGCGACGGCCTCTCTGGTATCCATAGTGAACCTCCCCGGGCGATTTATCACTATGGTATAAGATTTGAAAAAAAGTTATTAGTGATACTTCACTAACACTGAAATTTGTGCTATAGTAATAATATACCCCTATATCGTGCGAATGATCAACAGCTGCCTCCCAATTTATCCCACCGAATAAATTGGGAGGTCAGCACATGGAATATGGCTACGCAAGAGTTCCCACAAGAGAACAAAACGATGGGCGCCAGCTCATCGCCCAGCGGGAGTTCGGGCTGAACGACGGCCAGATCATTCTGGATAAGCAGTCTAGCAAGGACTTTGACCGGCGCGGCTACAAGCGGCTGCTACGGAAGCTGAAAGACGGCGATACCATTGTCGTCAAGAGCATCGACCGCCTCGGGTGAAAATATAAAAAGATTCTGGAGCAGTGGCGCATCATCACCAAGGAGAAGGGTACGGCCATCGTCGTGCTGGATATGCCGCTGCTCGACACGCGGCGCAACCGCGACCTAACCGGCACGCTGATCGCAGACATCGTGCTCCAGCTTCTGTGCTATGTGGCGTAGACAGAGCGTGAATTCATCCGCCAGTGGCAGACCGAGAATTGCAAATTACACACAGCACATTTTTGCACTGGGTACACGGCAATGTGTGTTAAGAAACCGTTAAACGCGAGAATTGTCGGATAAAAAAGTAGACCGTTTTGGCGCTCCCCTATTGATATTTTTGGCGAAACATGATATTGTAAGCTCCTAAAAGAATCGCTTATTGGGTAATGGTCAACAAAACCTACCTTAATGACCACTGTCCGGCCATAAAGGAACTTGCCGGCTTGAGCACCGAAAGGATGAGCCATCGGCTTGGAAGCAAGGGGTGAGCACGGATGCGAACATCGTTCTATGACTATTGTGTAAAGCAGGACCATGGGGCTATGCTGGCACAGTGGGACACCGCAAAGAACGGCACCCTAACGCCGGAGACGGTGCTCCATGGCTCCAACCGCCGCGTGTGATGGCACTGCAAAAAGGGCCATGCGTGGCGGGCGGTCGTCAGCGGCCGCACGGGAAGGCAGCGCTGCGGCTGTCCCATCTGCGCGGGCCGACCGCTGAGCCAATGTAGGGCGATTCTAACAGAATAATCGGCAAAACCGCCGAAGGGCGGCGACGCACTACGGAGAGCCAGATGCACCGTGAAAGCGCGTGAGCGCTGCATGATTCTGTGGCGAAACCGCAGCTCTGCGTCCGCAGCGCCGCGGTTTTGCGGAGATATTATTCCAGCCGCGGAGGAAGAAAAGCAGCTGCGGCCGGGAAAGGAAACAAGAGAGTGAAAGACACATTACCGAGAAACAATGAAGCCATGGAGATCGACCTGTTCAAGCTTTTCATGGCATACCTGCATAAGTGGTGGCTGATCCTGCTGTGTGCGCTGGTCGTTGGCGGAGGGGCGCTCCTCTACACAATGAAGCTCGTCGCGCCGTTGTACCAGGCCAGCATCACCGTCTACGTCAACAATGTCCGCAGCGGTGAGCGGATCGACTACATCTCCGGCAGTAACCTGCAGGCGTCCCAGCAGTTAGTCAATACATATTCTAATATCATCCAAAGCGACACCGTGCTCTCCAAGGTCGCGCGGGAAGCCCATGTGGACTACACGCCCGAGGATATGCGCAAGCTCTTGAGCACAAAGCAGGTGGGGGAGACTGAGCTGTTCAACGTCTACATCACCCATCCCGACCCGGAGGAGGCTGCGTATCTGGCGAATGCCGTGGCGAGCGTCGCGCCCGCCGAGATCGAGGGCTTCGTCGAGGGCAGCTCCGCCAAGATCATCGACTATGCCAAGGTGCCGGAAAAGCGCAGCTCGCCGAGCTACAGCCGCAGCGCGATCCTCGGCGCGCTGGTCGGCGGCATCCTCGCCGTTGCCTATGTGACGTTGCGCTGTCTGCTCGATGTTCGCATCAAGGAAGAGGAGGACCTTGCGGCCCTGTTTGACTACCCCGTGCTGGGTCAGGTCCCGCACTTTGACCAGCCGTCCTCCAGCAAAAAACACGCCTACGCCGCGCCCTATGTGACGGCGGGCGGAAAGGGGGAATGACCGGTGGCGCAGAAAGGAAAACGCACCGGCGCCGGCGGAAGCGCCCTAATGGCGGATGAGCGCCGTCACATTCTCTCGCCCGACAGCGATTTCTTCATCCGCGAGGCATACAAGACCTTGCGCACGAACGCCATGTTCGCGTTGGCGGGGCAGGAGGGCTGCAAGGTCGTTGTGGTGACCTCCTCGCTCCAGAGCGAGGGCAAGAGCATCACCGCGCTGAACCTCGCCATCTCCTTTGCAGAGGCGGAGAACCGCGTCCTGCTCATCGACTGCGACCTGCGTCGCCCGAAGCTTGCGCGGCTGCTGCGTAAAAGCTCCCGCGCGGGACTGAGCAATCTTTTGCTCGACCCTTCGCTGCTCGGCGAGGCCATTCTTCCCAGCGGTATCGAGCGGCTGGACGTCATCCTCTCCGGCGATATCCCGCCCAACCCCTCTGAGCTGCTTGGCTCGGCGCGCATGAGCGCACTGCTCGCGCAGCTGCGGGAGCGCTGCGATTATGTGATCCTTGATACCCCGCCGGTCAACATGGTCACCGACGCGGTGGTGCTCGCCCCCAAGGCGGACGGTGTGCTCTTCGTCGTGCGCGCGGGCCAGTCTGAGCGCGGGCCGGTGTCGCATGCGGTCGAGCAGCTCGAGTACGCGCAGGCAAAGCTTCTCGGCTTCGTCCTCGACGACGTCGCCGGAGGCGGCGGGAGCTACGGCTACGGCAAATATAAGTATAAGAAGTACGGCAGATACGGCTACGGTCGATATGGTTACGGCTATGGCTACGGCTACAGCAGCGAACCGAAAGCGCCGGATGGCGCACCGGCGGGGGATGATCCGCCGTGACCGATCTGCACACCCACATTCTCCCCGGGATGGACGATGGGGCGAAAGACGTGGAGACCAGCTTGACCCTCCTCCGTATGGAGGCGGCGCAGGGGGTGGATACCGTCGTTCTCACGCCGCACTTCTACCGGGACCGCGAGGAGCCTTCGCATTTCCTTGACCGCCGCGCCAAGGCGGCGAAAACGCTCGCGGACGCCCTCATGGCGCTGCCGGAGGAGGAGCGAAAGACCCTCCCGCGGCTCACGCTGGGCGCGGAGATCGCGTGGGTGCCGAATCTCGCCGAATGGCCCGAGCTGTCGCAGCTCTGCCTTGGCCCAAGCCGTCACTTTCTGCTGGAGCTTCCGTTCCGACCGTGGACGGACCAGCTCATCAATCAGCTCTACGAGCTGCCCGGGCGCACGGGACTGACCCCCGTCCTCGCCCACATTGAACGTTATCTCAAAGGCCAGAAGCCGCAGCATCTGGAAGCGGTGCTCGCCCTCGGTGTGCCGGTGCAGGTCAGCGCGGAGCCGCTGCTCCACTTGACACGGCGCGGCGCGGTGCTCAAGCTCCTGCGGGAGCGGAAGGCGCAGCTCATCGCCTCCGACGCGCATGACCCTCGCTCGCGTCCGCCGAATCTCGGCGATGCGTACGCGGTCGTCCGGCAAAAGCTGGGCGGCGGCAAGGCCGATTCTCTTGCTTCGCGAAGCGTGTCGATTCTCTCGCGCTCACCGGAAACGATACCAGATGTCCGGTTCATATAGAAAAATCTATTATATTATAGGAGGAAGAGTATGAAACGAATCACAAGCAAGCTCCTGTCTCTGCTGCTCTGTCTGGCCATGCTCATGAGCATGGTCCCCACGGCGTATTTCCGGCGGCGGCTCTCACGCCACCATCAAGAACTCCACGCTCACCGGCAGCACCGGTACAGAAAGCGGCAAATACTGGGATGCCAACGACCTCTGGGTCGGCGGCAACGTGTATGTGACTGTTGAGAACTCCATCATCGGCACGGTGTTTGTCAACTCCGCGCCCAGCGCGACCGCGACGAACGGTGTTGTCCACGGTCAGCTGACCATCACCGGCGAGAACACCAAGATCACCTACCTCTCCGGCGAGGAAGAGGCGGCGGATAAGCTCGACAAGTTCGGCAACAACGGCTCTCTCGTCAAGATCGACAGCGGCTCGGTCGATACCATCTTCGACATGGGCAGCTACGCCATCTCCGGCGGCACGTTCAAGACCGAGGTCAAGCCCGAGTGGTGCGCTCCCAACTTTGAGCCGGAAACCAACGAAGACGGTACCTACGGCGTTAAGCACTTCTATGTGGCGCAAATCGGCAATACCCAGTACGAAACGCTTCAGGCAGCCTTTGACGCGGTTGCGACGAATGGCACCATCATTCTCCTGCACGATGTTACCGTGACCGAAACGCTTAAATTCGACAAGACTTACAACAATACCCCGGTTGTTCTTGAGATGAAGGGCTACAGCATTATCGGCAATGGCTGCCGTGCGCTCCAGATCGTCAGCGGCAACCTCGAGATCAAGGGCAAGGAAGTCAATGATACAGACAGCATCATCACCTCCACCGGCATTGCGATTAACAACTCTGTCATTCGTGTTGGCGGTACGACGGGCACGCAGAGCTTGAGCCTCACGAATGGCGTGACGGTCAAGACCGGCTGCTCCTACGGCATCGCGGTGTTTGGCGACGGTACGGAAACGCTCAGTGTTGAAAACAGCAAGGTGATCTCCACGGCGGCGGCCAATAAGGACTATGACGGCTGCGCGATCTCTACGCTGGGCAGCGATACGACGGCGGCCGATATCACCATTAAGGCCGGCGCGCAGATCGAAGCGGAAAACACCAACGCGATCTATATGCCCTCCGGCGATCTGACCGTCGAAGACGGTGAGATCACCGGTACGACCGGTATCTATGTCAAGTCCGGCAAGACGACGATCAAGGGCGGCAAGATCACCGGCAACGGCGCGAAGAAGGAGTACACCTACTACGGCAATGGCGGCATTTCCACCGGCGATGCGCTGGTTATTGAAAGCTGCGACTACCCGAACGGAGCGCCTACTGCGACGGTCAATGGCGGTGTCTTTAGCAGCGTCAACGCAGAGCCTATTGGCAGCTATGCGGCCACGGAGACGTCCAAGGTCACAGGCTTCGTCAGCGGCGGTACTTTCAACAAGGCCGTTGCTGCCGAGTTGCTGAGCAGCAATTATGTCTGCGTGTATAACGCGGAGACGACCCTCTATGGCGTTGTTGAAAAGACGAACAGCGGCTGTGTGGCGGTACTCAACGATGTGTACTACACCACGCTGGATGCCGCCATCGCGGCTGCTGCTGACGGCAACACCGTGACGCTCGTGAAGAATGTTGACACACCTGAGACGACTTATGTCATCAGCAAGAGCATTACGGTCGACCTGAATGGCATGACGGTCACCGGCGGTGGTTACGACGGTGTGTTCCAGATCACCGGCGAGAATGCCGATGTGCACATCAAGAACGGCAAGATCGTTGCCGTGGAGCAGAACAAATACACGATGGCCGTCTGGGCGTGCGCCGCGGGCTGCAAGGTCACACTTGAGGATCTCGACATCAGTCAGAACATCACCAACACGAGCGACCCGCAGATGGATATGATCTATACCTCTGCCGGTACGATCATCATCAACAGCGGTGCTTTCGAGAGCGGAACGCCCAAGTGGACGCTCAACTGCTTGGATAAGGCTTACAAGGACGGCACGGCCAACATCATCGTCAACGGCGG
>DJRC01000096.1:0-9608 GCA_002437735.1 Oscillospiraceae bacterium UBA6370
GAGCCGCGGTGTCTGAGCGCGGAAGGAAGTTTCCTGCCGCCGGGGAGCGTGGGCGGCGAACCGCGCACGGTGAACACCGTCGCGGTGACACCACTGACGATGGCGCGGGCGAATAGGAAAACTTGGCCGGAGTCGCTCACCAAGATCATCCGCATCCCATGAAGAAACGAGAGACGGCGCGTGCCGTCTCTCGTTGTCGATTCAGTTCCATGCAAAGCGGTCCCACGGAAAGACGCGCGGCGGCGCAGCCTCAAAGACGAGGGGCGTGTGCGTCTCGGGATGGAAAAAGGCAAGGCGGCAGCTCCACAGCGCCGTCGTACAGCCGCGCTCGCGACTGCCGTATTTGCCGTCGCCGAGCAGCGGATGGCCGCGCGTGGCGAACTGGCAGCGGATCTGGTGAAAGCGTCCCGTGTGCAGCGCGACGCGCACGAGGGCGGCGGGAGAGCCGTTGAGCGCGGCGGTTTGCAGCACGCGATAGTCGAGCAGGGCTTCCTTGACGCCGCGGCGGGGAGAACTAACTGCAAAGGATTTTTGCTTTACAGAATCCCTAAAAAGCAGATCGCGCATCTCACCCGTGTCGGGCGTGGGAATACCGGAGCAAACGGCAAAATACGCCTTTTGCAGGGCTTTTTCCTGCACCTGACGGCTCAGCTCGGCGGCTGCCTTGGGCGTCCGCGCCCAGACCATCACGCCGCCGACGGCACGGTCTAAGCGGTGAATGCAGTAAAGTAAATCTGCTTTACATTTCAACTCCTCGGCAAGCAGGGCCGGCAGCTCGTGCTCGCACTCGACGCCGACCGGCTTGCGGCAGACGAGAAAGCTGCGCTCGGCATGAAGAATGACGGACTCACCCATCGCGCTCAAAAGCTGCGCAGGGGAGCGCTGCCGTCGTCCGCCTGCTTTTCGATGGAAAGGATCTCGGCGTGGTAGCTGTTCGTGTCGTTGGCGCGGACGGTCACGGTGTCGCCGACCTTTCTGCCGAGGATCGCCTTGCCGACGGGAGAATCCTTGCTCACGAGACCCTTGAGGGCGTCGCAGCGCACGGTGGTCACGATCTGAAAGACCTTTTCCTTCCCCAGCTCGACCATGCGGACCGTTACCTTGTCGTACAGTCCGACCTCATCGGCGGAGGAATGATCCTCGATCACGCGGGCTGAGGCGATCATGCGCTCTAAGTAGCGGATGCGGCTCTTGTTGCGGTTCTGCTCCTGCTTGGCCGCCTTGTACTCGTAGTTTTCGCTTAGGTCGCCGAAGGCGCGGGTGCGCTTGACCTCCTCGATCAGCTCCGGCATCAGACGGAGACGGCGGTCGTCCAGCTCCGCCTGCATTTTTTGAATATCCTGCGCGGTCAGCTCGTCGTTCATGGATAGCGCTTCCTTTCGCTTGCGTTTTTTGCGGTGCTCACGCATGAAGTTTTCTGCCCCTATTGTAGCGAAAATGCGCGGCGGACGCAAGGGCTGCTCTGCAATTTTTTGCATAGAGAGGATAGAAAACTTCCGGTTGTAGAATGGTGGAAATTGTGATAAGCTATCCTCAAAATCAAAAAGACAAAGGAGTTACTGTTATGAAGATCGCAATGCCGTATCGAGACGGCGTTTTGCTGGAGCATTTCGGCCGCGCTAAGGAGTTTATCATTTACAACGTTTCGGACCTCGATCCGGTCACGAGCGAGGTCATCGCGCCCGAGGATCTGAGCCACACGGCGGTCGCCCGCACGCTCAAGGAGCACGGCGTGGACGTTGTGCTCTGCGGCAGCATTGGCGAGCACGCGCGGCAGGCCGTCGAGGGCGAGCATATGCTCGTTTTTTCCGGCATCACCGGCGCGACGGACGATGTGCTTGAGCGCTTTTTGCAGGGGAGCCTGGAGGCCGCCGACGGCGATCTTGCCGCAGGGAGCGGCTGCGGCGGCTGCGGAGGAGGCTGCGCCTCCGGCGGGTGCGCCGGGTGCTCCGGCTGCGGCGGCGGAGCCGAGCGCGAGCCGTATGTGGAAACGCGCACCTTTACCGACATCGTGACGCTCACGAGCGAGAATTTCCAGACCGAGGTGCTCGACGATCCGGGCCTCATCCTCATCGATTTCTGGGCGGAGTGGTGCCAGCCCTGCCGGATGCTCGCGCCCGCCTTTGAGGAGCTCAACCGCGAGGAGCCGCAGGTCAAGTTCTGCCGTGTCAACGTCGACGAGCAGGGCGAGCTGGCGCAGATGTTCGGCATCGAGTCCATCCCGACGCTCGCCGTTGTGCAGGACCGCCACACGCTCACCGGCTCGGTCGGCCTGCGCAGCAAGGAAGAGATCAAGGCCATGCTCGATGGCTGCAAGTGAGGGAAGACGATGAAGATTCGCTACAACGAGGATGCGGAGGTCGTCGCGCGTCTGCGCGAGGCGCTGCTGAAGAAGGGACTTTACTGCCCCTGCCGGCTGCAGAAGATCGAGGATAATGTGTGTATGTGTCGCGAGTTCCGCGAGCAGATCGCCGACCCGGAGTTCGAGGGCTATTGCCATTGCCGGCTTTACTATAAAGAAAAATAAGAGATAACACGAAAGCGGGTGTGATCGTCATGCCGCACAGATCGGCTGCGCAGATGTATCGCGCGGCACGCAAAAGCGACGCGCTGCTGACCGGCGCGCCGCTGCCGACCCTTTTCTATTTTGCCCTGCCCATCATTCTGGGCAACATCTTCCAGCAGCTCTACAGCATTGTGGACGCCATCGTGGTGGGCAAGTTCCTCGGCGATCTGCCGCTTGCCGGCATCAGCGTCGCCGCGCCCATCGTGGACGTGGCGAACGCCTTGGTCATCGGCGGCACCATCGGCATCGGCGTGCTGTGCGCGCAGATGTGCGGCGCGGAGGACTGGACGCGGCTGCGATGCATGAACGCGACCGCGCTGCTCGGCGGCGCGGCGCTGACGCTGGTCATTGCCGCAGTCGGCATCGTCTGCTCGGTGCCGCTCCTGCGCGCGCAGGGCACGGAGGAGGCCGTCTGCCGCGAGGCGGCGGTCTATCTACAGCTCGTGTTCGCGGGGCTGATCTGCTGCTTCCTCTACAACTACTACGCCTCCATGCTGCGCTCGTGTGGCAACTCGCGCACGCCATTCGTTATTCTGCTCGTCTCGTCCACGCTCCACGCGCTGCTCGACGTGCTGTTCGTCGGCGTGTTTGCGTGGGGCATCCGCGGCGTGGCGTGCTCTACGGTGCTGTGCCAGGCGTTTTCGGCGGCGTGGTGCATCCTGTACGCTGAGCGGCGCTGCCCGCCGCTGACGCTCAAGTGCAGCGAGCTGCGCTTTGAACGTCGGATGGGCGGCATGGTGCTCTCCTACGCCTGGGCGGCGGCGCTGCAGCAGGCGGTGGTCTGCATCGGACGTCTGCTGGTGCAGGGTATGCTGACGCCGCTCGGCACGAACACGGTGACGGGCTACAATATGTCGCTGCGCATTGAGCAGTTTCTGTTCTGCTTCTCACAGGGCGTCAGCGCGGCGATGGTCGTCTGTCTGTCGCAGAACCTCGGTCACGGCGACCGGGCGCGCGTGCGGCGCTTCTACCGCGTCAGCGTGTGCGTGGAGGCCGCGCTGATCGCCGTGCTGGGTACGGCGTGCTTTTTGTTCCCGTCGCAGATCGTCGGCCTTTTCTCGGACAATGGCGAGGTCATTGCCGCGGGCGCGCGCTACACGGGCACGATGGCATACCTGTACCTCTTTGCCTACATGGGCGAGGTCATTCAGGGCTTCTTCCGCGGGCTCGGGCGGCTGCGGCTGACGATGGTGGCATCGCTTTTGCAGGTGGTGCTGCGCGTGGTGCTGTCGTATTTCCTGATCCCGGTGTGGGGGATGTATGGCATCTGCGTGGCTGTCGCGAGCGGCTGGATGCTGTTGGTGCTCATCGAGGGCAGCTACAGCGTCAAAACGGCGCGGGCTTTGACTATGAAAAAAAGAGAAGACTGAAAATAAGACGGCTCGGTGAGCCGTCTTATTTTATCAGCCGTTCCATATCCTCCGGCAGCGGCGCGGTGAAGTGCAGGGCCGCGTGTGTGAGCGGATGGGTGAACCACAGCGCATACGAGTGCAGTGCGGGGCGGGCGATGAGCGCCCGATCCTCCGTGCCGTAGAGCCAGTCGCCCGCGAGCGGATGACCGAGAGACGCCATGTGGACGCGGAGCTGGTGCGTGCGTCCGGTCTGGGGCGCGAGACGCAGGAGCGTCAGCTCGCCGTGGCAGGAGAGCACCTCATACTCCGTGCGGGAGGGGAGTCCGCCGGGCGCGACGCAGCGCTTGACGAGCGAGCCCTCGGCGCGGGCGATGGGGGCGTCGATGACGCCGCGCGGCGGCGTGACGCAGCCGAGGGCAAGGGCGCGGTATTCGCGCCGCAGCTCCTCGGAGTGCAGCGCGCGGCGCAGCAGCTCGTGGACGTAACCGGACTTTGCCGCGATGAGCAGGCCCGAGGTGCCCTTGTCCAGCCGGCTGACGAAGTGCGGCACCGTGCCCGCGCCGAGGTAGGCGACCAGCGCTCCGGCAAGGTTCGGCGCGGCGAGGTCGGTGGACATGGGGTGCATGGCGAGCCCGGCGGGCTTGTTGAGCACCAGCAGGTCCTCGTCCTCGTAGACGATGGCAAGAGGAATGTCGAGCGGCGCGACGTCCGTTTCACGCGGCGCGCGCTCGGAGAGAACGACGGTCACGGCGTCGCCGGCGCGGACGACGGCGTTTACATGGACGCCTGCGCCGTTGAGCAGGATCGCGCCCTCGCGCCACTTGAGCGTTTTGAGCAGCGTGGAGGAAATGCCAAGCTCGCCGCGCAGCAGGTGCTTGAGCGGACGGCCGTCGAAGGCGGCGGGGACGGTGCATTGCAGGGTGCGCATGGCGGTCGGCTCCTCTCTTGAAAATTTACAGACAGTATACCATTTCGGCGGGAAAAATGATATACTAACGGCAGAAATTTTATCGGAGGTGTGCCCGTGGACAAACACACGATCTGCCTTTTGAACGATTCCTTTCCGCCCATCATCGACGGTGTGGCGAACGCCGTAGTGAATTACGCGGAAAACATTGAAAAGCATCACGGTCACGCCGTGGTGGTCACGCCCTCCGTACCGGGCGCGGACGACAGCGGCTTTCCGTTTCCGGTGGTGCGCTACCCGAGCATCGACACGCGCCGGCTCGTCGGCTACGTCGCGGGCTATCCGTTTTCGCCGGAGACGGCGCTGCGCGTGCGCGAGGAGAAGGTCGAGCTGCTGCACACGCATTGCCCCATCGCCTCGGCGATTCTCGCGCGTTCGCTGCGCGAGGTGGTGGACGCGCCGCTGGTGCTGACCTACCACACAAAGTACGACATCGACATTGCCAAGGCGGTGAAGAGCAAGCTCTTGCAGGAAAGCGCCATTCATGCCCTCGTGCAGAACGTGAACGCCTGCGACGAGGTGTGGGTGGTGAGCCGCGGCGCGGGCGAGAATCTGCGCTCGCTCGGCTACGAGGGCGCGTACACCGTGATGGAGAACGGCGTAGACGTCCCGCGCGGGCGCGTGAGCGACGCGGCGGTGACCGCCGCGACGGCGGGCTGCGATCTGCCGGACGGCGTGCCGCTGTTCCTCTTCGTCGGACGTCTGATGTGGTACAAGGGCCTGCACATCATTCTCGACGCGCTCCGTGCGCTGCGGGAGCAAGGGCAGGACTTCCGCATGGTGTTCATCGGCGCGGGCGGCGACGAGAAGGAGGTCCGCGCGGAGGTGGAGACGCTGCGGCTCTCGGACCGCTGCTTCTTCACCGGCTCCATCGCCGACCGCGAGACGCTGCGCGCGTGGTACTGCCGCGCGGACCTGTTCCTGTTTCCCTCGACCTTTGACACGAACGGCCTTGTCGTGCGCGAGGCGGCGGCGAGCGGCTGTCCCAGCGTGCTCGTTGCGAAAAGCTGCGCCGCCGAGGGCGTGACCGACGGGCGGAACGGCTTTCTGATCGAGGAGAATGCCGGGAGTCTGTGCGCGAAGCTGACCGCGCTCTGCGCGGACCGTGAGGCGATGCGACGCGTGGGCGAAAACGCCATGCGCGAGCTGTATCTTTCGTGGGAGGACGCGGTCGCGCGGGCCAATGAGCGCTACGCGATCGTGCTTGACCGCTACCGCAGCGGGAAATACCCGAAGCACGAGCGCTTCAGCGACGAGTTCTTCAACACGCAGGGCGATCTGATGGAGGCCATGAGCCGCGTCGCCGAGATGCGCGGAGAGACGGGACGGCTCCGCCGCGAGCTGCGCGAGGGCTTCGACGAGGCGTGCGAGGCGCTGCGGGAAAAGCTTGAAAAGGAATGGTAGGCAGCTTCCGTCGATCGAAAAACAACCGACACAAACGAGGAGGAAGAGAGAATGAAAGAAATTCGAGTTCTGCTGCTCAACGGCAGCCCGCGGGCCAACGGCAACACCGCGCTCGCGCTGCGCGAGATGGAAAAGGTCTTTGCCCAGAGCGGCGTGCAGACGGAGACGGTGCTGCTCGGGAATCAGACGATCCGCGGCTGCACGGCCTGCGGCGCGTGCGCGAAGCTGGGACGCTGCGTGTTCGACGATGCCGTCAACGAGCTTGCCCCGAAGCTTGAGGCGGCGGACGGGCTGGTCATCGCCAGTCCGGTCTATTACGCCTCGGCCAACGCGACGCTCATCGCCTGCCTGGACCGCCTGTTTTACTCTACGCCCTTTGACAAGACCATGAAGGTCGGCGCGAGCGTGGTGTGCGCGCGGCGCGGCGGCTGCTCGGCGACCTTTGACGAGCTGAACAAATATTTCACCATTTCCGGTATGCCCATCGCCTCGAGCCAGTATTGGAACAGCGTCCACGGCAGGGCCGCGGGCGAGGCGGCGATGGACGCCGAGGGCTTGCAGACCATGCGGACGCTGGCGCGGAACATGACGTTCCTGATGAAGAGCATCGCGCTCGGCCGCGAGACCTTTGGTCTGCCCAAGCAGGAGGAGCGCGTCGCGACGCACTTCATCCGCTGAAAACGGGAGGTGAGCAGATGCAGCTTCGGCACACAAGAAAGCCTGCGCTTCTTGCGGCGCTGCTTATGTTGCTCTGGCTTTGGATCGGGATAACGATAGAGAACGGAGAACTCACGCAGCAGGCGGTCGCCGCGCTGAACATTTCGATGCTGGCCGCGATGGCCATTTTGATCGTCTGCGTCGTGCGTGTCCTTTGCCCGCGATTGGTGATGCAGGCAAGCGAGAAGGGCTTGTATCTGAAGCTTCCTCCGCAGGCGAAGGGCATCGTGCCGTGGCGGCATATCGGATGGATCGAGGCGGATGCGGACGGCCGCCATGTGCGCATTTACCTCAAGGGTATGTGGGATGTGCCGGACGGCTGTGGAGAGAGGTTTGCCGTTGAGACAGATGAAACGGGCAAGCGGATGCTGCGGCCGGATGTACGCCGAAAGCTGGGTAACCCGCAGCGTGTCAGCATGACGTTGACCGCGTGGCATGAAGAGTTCATGGGCGTAGAAAAGATACTGCCGGACGTGGACGAAAGAGAACAGCGCCGTCAAGCCGCATGGAAAAAGCGCGGCTTGAACACCGGACTTGCACCGATCTACTTCCTGCGCTCGAAGTTCTGGCTGCTGGCGATCTGCGGCTATCTGCTGCTGTGTGACTGGATATCCAAACAGGCATCCTTCTCCTTGCCGGTGACGCTGCTGGTGGGTCTCATACCGTGTGCCCCGGCGGTATGGCTGCTGCGCAGGGGTCTGAACCGGCTGATTGCACGGCTGGAACGGAGCCGCGACGCGGCGGGCGAGCGGAAGATCGGGCTATAAAAATAAAAGAGGATCGGCGGGCTTACAGCGGTGCCGCCGGAGGCGGGAGCCTCCGAGCCGGTACGCTTTCACGCAAAAAAGGACACTCTCTATAAGAGAGTGTCCTTTTTTTGCTGTTTAGCGGTTCAGATACGCGCGGCACTTCACTTCCGCGTCGTGCGCGAGCTTTTCCTCGTCCACCGTGACGAGGTGGCCGTGCTCGACGGTCACGCAGCCCTGGACCACGGTGTAGTCCACCGGCCCACGCACGCCGACCGTGCCGAGAACGCTGGTGGGATCGAAGCAGGAGCCGACCAGCTCCAGGCGGCGGGAGTCGATCATAAAGAGGTCGCAGCACTTGCCAACCTCGAGCGTACCGATGTCGTCGCTGCGGCCGAGCAGACGCGCGCTGCCGCGCGTCGCCATCTTCAGCACATCGTAGCCGCTGGGGGCGGCCTTGCTGGAGTTCAGGCGGTGGAGCAGAAACGCGACGCGCAGCTCCTCCATGAGACTGGAGCCGTCGTTGGAGGCGGAGCCGTCGACGCCGAGGCCGACGGGAACGCCAAGCTCCAGCATCTCGGGGATGCGGGCGATGCCGGAGGAGAGCTTCATGTTGGAAATGGGGCAGTGGCACACGCCTGTGCCGGTCTTGGCGAGGACGCGCAGCTCTTCGTCGTTGAAGTGGATGCCGTGAGCGAACCAGACGTCGTCGCCGGTCCAGCCGAGGCGCTCCATGTACTCGAGCGGGCGGATGCCCTCACGCGCGAGCATGAAGTTCTCCTCGTCCTTGGTCTCGCACAGGTGCGTGTGCAGGCGCACGCCGAGCTGACGGGCGAGGACAGCGCTCTCGCGCAGCAGGTCGGCGCTGACGGAGAACGGCGAGCAGGGCGCGAGCGCGACGCGGTGCATCGCGCCGAAGCTGCGGTCATGGTACTGCGCGATGACGCGCTCGGAATCCTTCATGATTTCGTCGACCGTCTGCACCACGCTGTCCGGCGGCAGACCGCCGTCCTTCACCGAGAGGTCCATGCTGCCGCGGGAGGCGTACATACGGATGCCCAGCTCGTCCGCAGCGCCGAACTGTGCGCCGAGCAGGTCGCCGGTGTCCTTCGGGAAGACGTAGTGATGGTCGAAGCAGGTCGTGCAGCCGTGCTTCATCAGCTCGCCCATACCGGTGAGGGAGGAGAGACGGATGACCTCGGCGTCGAGGTTCTTCCAGATCTCATAGAGCGTCTTGAGCCAGTCGAACAGCTCCATGTTCTGCACCTCGGGGAGGTTGCGGGAAAAGACCTGATAGAGGTGGTGGTGCGTGTTGACCAGACCGGGGTAGCAGAGCATATGGCTCGCGTCGATGGTTTTGTCGGCCTTGCGGTCGAGGTTCGCGCCGATCTCTTTGATGAAGCCGTCCTCGGCGTAAAGATCGACGTTTTCGTATACGGTGTCGGCGCTGTCGCAGGAGACGAGCGTGCGGATGTTTTTGATGAGTAAAGCTGACATAATGGTTTCCTCCTCGTGAAAAAGGAAGCGCCTTGCGGCGCTTCCTTTTTTGATAATTCAGCGCTCTTCGCGGAAGTAATTCAGACCCAGAGAAGCGGGCGGCTGCTTTTCCTTGTTGTTGCGCATACTCGAAATGATGAGTACGATGACCGTGACCACATAGGGCAGGATCTTATAGAGCTGCGTGGGAATGAACGCGATGACCAGGCGCAGGTAGAGGATCATCAGCGCGCCGAAGAGAACGCTGCCCCAGATCGCGCCCAGCGGACGCCACAGGCAGAAGATGACCAGCGCGACGGCGAGCCAGCCGACGCCGGAAAGACCCTCGTGGTTCCACACACCGCCCGCGATGGTCATGA
>DJRC01000096.1:9715-10061 GCA_002437735.1 Oscillospiraceae bacterium UBA6370
GACGGTGGCGAGGTACTTATAGCGCGTGACGTTGATGCCGGCGGCGTCCGCGGTCGCGGGGCTCTCGCCCACGCTGCGCAGGTACAGGCCGCTGCGGGTCTTGTTGAGGTACCAGTACAGCGCGACGGCGCAGGCAACGGCGAGGTAGAAGAAGAAGCTGTTGCCGAAGAGGATGCCGCCGACCACCGGAATGTCCTGCAGGCCCTTGGGGAAGGGGGAGTTCTGGAAGTAGCCCTTGAGCATATTGCTCACGGAGATGTAGCCGTTCTCGCTCACGCGCATATACTCGCCGATGAACTGGCCGACGCCCGTGCCGAAGATGGACAGCGCCAGACCGGTGACGTTC